>JAEUIF010000976.1 GCA_016795185.1 Planctomycetia bacterium
CACCCGCAAACTTGCGCCCGTGCTGTGTCGATCAGGCCAAGCGCAGTGATCGCTTGAACAGATCGTCCGCCTGAGGCCGCCGCTCCGCCACGCGATCGTCCGGCGGCACCACTGCAAGCGAACAGCCTCACCACCCGATACTTGAGTGGGGAAGTTGCCGCAGAACGTGCATCGCTCAGTCGACAACGACAGGCGCACGCCCACTGCTCGCCGCGACCTCGCCGTTGAGTCCTCGCCCCGCCTCGTGCTTCAGTGCGGCGATCAGCAACGGCACCGTCTCGAACAGGTCGCCGACGACCGGAAAGACCTTCGGGCGCGGCTGGCGGCGGTTCAAGGTCATGATGGGAGCTTCCGGGTCGCGATTAAACGCCAGGATGGCTGCCCTACCGCCGATGTAGTTCAGGTGCTGCGGGGCACCGCTGACGCCGATGGCCAGCAGGATGCGCGGGTTGACGCTGACGCCCGACTGCCCGATTTGCCGGTCAACCGGCAGCAGGTGCAGTTCCTCCGTGACCTTGCGCGAACCGCCAATCATCAGGCCCGCCACACCCAGTTGCCGGAGGGCTTGCTCCAGCGGTTCAATGACGGCCTCGTAAGCATCGCGGTTGCCAACGCCGAAGCCCACGTCGATGATGAACTCCGCATCCGCCAAGCGGCCGACATGCACGGCCGCCTGGGCTTCCTCCAGCAATCGGCGCAGGTGTTCCTGCGTGTCATGCTGCCCCGGCGTCGGCGTCCAGCGTTCGACCTTGCCGGCCGGCAGAGCGTCGCCGGACGCTGCGGCGATCTCCGCGTCGGCGGTCAGCGCCAGCCAGGCGGTACGACCTTTGTCCACGGTCAGGCGTTGCGCGGCGCGCAGCTTGCCGCGCGTCCGCAGTGTTTCCGCGACGATCTCGTGGCCATCGCGGGTCAGCCGACGCAGGCGCGCGGCGAACGGACCCGCGATCTCGTCCCGCGCACTCAAGGACGCCAGGGTCGCCTCGGTCCAGGGTTCACCGAGCACCGCAACCGGCTGCGCAGTGGTGGGCCAAAGGTCCTGCAACAAGCGGCTGCGCACCTCGGGCAATTCGGATGCCGGCTCCGCGACACACAATAGCACGCCACCTCGATAGCTGGCTCGCAGCTGCCCGACAGCCCGCCGCTGCGCCTGCTCGTCGGCAGCGGCCAGCAGGAGCACCAAGGGCTCGCGCTCCCAGGCATGGGCCAGCAGCGCTGCGGCCCGCACCGTTATCGCGGCGGTTGGTTGCAGTTGGCCGTCCGCCGCCGCACCGATCAGGGCGATGATGCGCCCATGCACCAGGCCGGGGCCGGAGACATCGGTCAGTTCGCCTTCATAGTCGGCCTGTCCGCCCGCTCCAGCCTGATGCCCGAGTTCGTGCAGTAACTTTTCGGCAGCCTGGCGCGGGTCCAGTTCCGTGCCGGCGTCAGCGGCCGGTGCGGCCCCGACGGGCAGCGCGGCTGCGAGCGTCACGGGCCGTGCGGTTCGCGCCGTCGGCCAGCGTTCGATCTCGACCAGGCGCGCCAATCCGGCCAATTCTCCGTCGAGAGCGAAATCGCGCAGTGCCAACTCCGGTTCGATGGCCACGCTCAGCGGCAGCGCACGCACCCGTTGCCGCCGCTCACCGTCCAGCAAGTGCGCCTCCGCGCTGGCGTCGGTCCAGGTCACGCCCAGTTGCACCGCAACGCCGACGTGCGCTGCGCCGAGGGATTCGGCGGTGAGTCGGGCCAGCAAGCCTTCCTCATGTCCACCCCCGTTGCCGCCCAGCACCAGGTCGAATTTCTCACGCAGGCAATCCGCGAGCGCCGCCGCCGCGCTGTCGGGCGTCGGTGTGGCGACGGGCGGCGGTAGCAGTCGGGCACGCTCGACGCCCAGGCTGAGCAACTCGCGCAACGGTCCGGCTGCCGTCGTGGAAGCCACGGTCGCGACCTGGATATGGACAAGATTCGGAGCGGCGTCGCGCAGGCGCAGGGCGGCTTCCACGGCGGCGCGGTCCGCCGGTGAGAGCGACCAGTAGCCCGTGACCAGCCGGCCGTCCTCGACGTGCGGCTGGGGCAGCGCCGCCACGGACGGTTCGACGACCACCAGCACCGATAGCGGTTTGGTGATGCGACTGACGGGCGGTAGTGCAGGCTCGATGGCTGGCCCGTGCTGGAAGAGCAGGCTAGCGGCACGCACCTCCTCGGCGTAGAGCCCGCGCCGCAACCGCACCAGTTCCTCGTCGAAGTGCCGTAGCCGATTGCGCACCTCGTTGCCGCACCGCGCCAGGGCTTGCGGCGCTGCGTCCGCACTGTCGCCGCCCCACAGCAACCGGCCGAGCGTGCTTTCCGCCGCCTTGAACCAGGCGACTGCTTCCGACAGCAGAAAGCAGTTTGCTTGCAAGTTCGGGTTTTGCCAGAGTTCCGTGCCGAAGTAGCCGACCGCTGCCTGGAGTCGTTGCGTCAGTTGCTGGCGCAGCCGTTCTAGCTCGGCGGCCAACGGCGGAGGCGATTGGACCGCTGCGCCGGCAGGCGTGGCCGGGAGCGGCGGCAAGTCCTTGAGGACGAAGAACCGCTGGATTTCGTTGGTGCCCTCGTAGATGTTGAGCACGCGGGCGTCGCGCTTGCGTTTCTCGACGAGGTGCTCCTGCGTCTGCCCGGCCAGGCCGTGGATGTCCTCGGCCAGCGCGATGACCCGATGCAGCGACTCGCTGACCAGCATCTTGGCGATGGCCGACTCCAACCGCACGGACTTGGTCTGCTTGTGCTCGAAGCGGCCGACCACCTCATGGGCCAGTGCTTCCGAGGTGAAGCGCTCCGCCTCCATGCGCTGCAAGCGCCAGGCGACCCAGTCGGGGATGCCGTCGTAGCGCGCCTGGGCGAACGCACGGCTCCGCTCGATGAGGCCGATCATCTGGGCCATCGCCGACATGGCCAGCCCGGCACGGCCGACATTCAGGGTTTCCAGGGCGTTGACCTGGCCGCGCCCCTCGATGCCGATGACGTTCTCGCGCGGCACGCGCACCGCTTGCAGCGATAGCTCGTTGGTCGGCGAGCCGCACTGGCCGAGCTTCTCTTCATCCTTGCCGACGATCAAACCCTCGGCATGGCGATCGACGATGAAGCCGGTGATGCCCTCATCCGTCTTGGCGTACAGGCACATGATGCCCATCATGCGCCCGTTGGTGATCCACATCTTCGCGCCGGTCAGTTCCCAGTAGTCGTACCAGGACCGGCCGTCGCGCTCGCGCAGCTGGGCGATGTCGCTGAAATAGACTTTCCGATCGCCGTGCTGGTAGTAGCGCTGCTTGCGGGGGTCGTCGGTTTCGTAGTCGTACTCGTCGTCGCGGATCGGCGACGGTTCGGTCTGCGCCGACCAGCGGTAGACGGCCTGCCGCTCCGGGGCATCGGGGAGCGCGCGGAACTCGATCTGCCGGGCATCGAGCAGGTAGCGCGGCTCTTTGCCGCCGTGGGGTACAAACTTCAGGACGCCGTCGGCCTCGCGTTCCACGGGCACGGAACGCAGCACGGCGCGGGTGGCGACGCGCGCGGTATCGGAACCGGCGGAAGGTTCCGTGAGCGCGAAGCCGGAAATCTGGCCGCTGGCCACCCAGCGCAGGAAGAGATCGGCGGCTTCGCCCCGCCGCGCGAACTCCTGGCGGTAGTCGCCCGCACGCGACACGCCTTCCTGCCAGTGGCGAGCCGCCTGTTCCAGTTGCCGATTCATGGTCGCCAGATCGAATGCCAGCCCGGCGCGGCCGGCTTGCTGCCAGGTGCTCAGGAAGCGGTGCAGGAGTGCTTTCAGGGCGGTGCTGCTCATGACCGCGCCATCCAGCCGCTTTTGCAGGTCGAGATAGCCCTGCTTGACCTCGGCCGCGCGGCCGGCGTCCAGCAAGCCGCGCAGGGCTTGCAGAGCGGCGGTAACTTCCGCGTGCAGTGCCATGTCTCCAGCGAAGGTAGTCAGCTCCTTTTCGGCGCGGGGCAGTTCCTTGGTGCGTGTCAGCAGGACCGGCGTGGTGCCCAGGCTGCTGCTGACCTGGATGGTCAACGAGATGGCCACATCCGCCAGCCGCTGACAGCCCGTGGTCAGCAGGTAGTATTCGGCCTTCGACTTGCCCTCGCCGCCGAGTTCCTTCGGAATCGGAAAGCGGAAGAAGCCCTCGCGCCGGCAGTAGTCGAGGTCCTCGGCGCTGGGGCGGTGGCGGCGTTCGATGCGCCGCTCGTAGGGCAATCCGTCCTCGTGCGGCCGACCGAACCAACCGGAGATGCGTTCGCGCAGCCGACGGTCCGCCTCGGCCAGTTCGGGGTCGGCGGCGATCATCTCCGGAACGAAGCGCGGCCGCTGCGGATCGAGCGGCTTGGTGAGGAAGTCGCCCGAATCGTAGGGCGCGGCGGCGGCCAGGAAATCGCGGTAGGTGCGCGGCAAGGTTGTCGGGCCGTCGGGCTTTGTCGCACTCGGAACTTCGTGGGTGCGCAGCAGACTCTCGAATTCCAGCGCCTCGGTCGCCGCGTGCTTGAGCCAGACGCGCAGCAGCGATAGTTCCGTCTCCGATTCCAGACCGTGTTCGAGTCGCGCGTGCAGCCGCAATAGCAGCGTCTTGCTCGCGAGCAGCAGGGCGTCCTGGCGGGCCAACCCCTCCGTGACCTCGGCCAGCGCCAGCGGCGAGAACGGCGGGCCGCCGTGGTCGCGCTTCAGCGACTCATTGGCCAGGCCGCGCAACTGGCTCCGCAGCACGCGCACCGCGTCCAGTTCTGCTTGTAGCGCCCGGCGCTGGGCCAGCTGGTCGAAGATCTCGGCCTCGCCCGGCAGGCTGGCCAGTTGCTGGCCGTCGGGTTGCCAATCGTGCAGCAAGTTCGTGCCGTGCCGTCGCCAGACTTCCACGTTGCCCGGCCCCAGGAAGCGCCAGGCGGAAGCGTCGCGGTAGTATTTCGCGAGGATGTCGTCCTCGGAAAAGCCGGTGCCGCCGAAGACCTGCCCGGCGTTGTAGCTGACCACGGCGATGGCCTCGCCGGCCAGGGCTTTCACCAGCCCGGCGCGTTCGGCCGAGGCACCGGAGAAGTCGGCCGGTGACAGGACGCTATCCAGGGTTTCGAGCAGGAAGCGGCGGGCGGCCATGTCGGCGAGCAGCTTCTTGACCGCGCCGAACTTACCGATGGCATCGCGGCTTTGCTCGTCGTGAAACAGTCCAGGGAACTGCACGCGGTTGGCGGCATGTGCGATGGCGCGTTCGCAGAGCACATCCGCCATGCCGAACGCAATGGCGGTCAAGTCGGCCGCACTGAGGATGTTCCAGGCCCGCAGGATGCGCGCCGCATCGACGGTGGCCCGTGTTTCCGGCAAAGCGAAGTGGTCCAGGCGGACGCGCGCCAAGCCCGCGCCGCGCAATCCCAGCGGCGACAGCGCTTCAATGTGCAAACCGGCGGCATGGGGCCCGCGCGGCACGTCGATCACGGCCAGCTGGTCGCCGACCAGTAGCAGCAGTTGCCGGGCGTCGCGCGTGGGCACGAACAGGGCTTCGCCCTGCCAGCCTTCGCGGGTCGCAGTGGCCTCGACCGCCGCGAAGCAAGCCCAGTCCTCACCGCCGGTCCAGCGCTTGCTGGCTTTGGCCAGCGCCGCGGAGCTACCCCCTGCGAGCTTCGCCAGGTCGCGCGCCCAGAGGTGACACGCCGCGCGATAGGCCAGTGATGGATCGCGCCGGCCCAACTCCGCCAGTAGTGATTTGCGAATGGGCGGGTGCAGCGTCTCATGCAGCCGGTTGGCATCAACGGCTGGAATGGCGGCAAGCAGTTCGCGCAGCAGGGCGTCCTGTTCGGACGACAGGGGCTGACGGCGGTCCAACTCGCGCCAGAGCGAGGCCGGCAGCACGGCGTCGAAGCGAGCAGCCCACGTCGCGCGTTGGGCCGTTGCGTGGCGGGCCTGGTCCTCGGCTTGCAGCCAGCGACTGTGCGGTTCGGAAGGCACGACCGGCTGCGCGGGCAGCAAGCGCCGCAGGCCGACCAGGTGATGCTGCCGCAGCTGCCGGCCATCCGCCGCCGCCCAGCGATACTTGCCGGCAGCGCAGCGGCGCGTGCGCGTTTCGGCCAGCTTCACCAACCCGCCTGCCAGTTCGCGGGCCGCCGCGGCAGGCGCGTGGTTGGTCAGTCCTTCCGCGAACTGCACCGCCAGTTGTTGCGCATAGCGAGCCAGCATTTCCAGGTGCGCGGCGCGGGCCTTGTCGATGGTGCGCGGCTCGGCCGCCAGGGCTTCGTCAAACTCCACCAGCTTGCGTTCGAGCCGGTCGAGCAAGGTCAGGTCCGTGCCGGCTTCGCCATTCGATCCGCCGTGGCCTGCCGTGGCGGCGGTCGCCCAGGGATCGAGCGTGCGCGGCGCGGCAGGCTGGACCGTCGCCACGGCAGCCAGCGCGGGCAGCAAGCGCTCGATGCTCGGGCTATGCACCGGATAGATGAAGCGGTGCTTGCCGTCGCGGCCCCAGTCCACCAGGTCGCTGGTCCGCCAGCAAGTCTCGCACTTGATGCAGTTCTCGAAGTTGACGATGACTTGCAACTGGCCCTGCGGGTTCTGCCGGGCTTCGTAGACGTGCGCCGGGCAGACGTGCCAGAGCCCTTGCTTGCCGGCCTTGTTCTTGTCCGGCAGCGTCCGGGGCCAGTGGACCGCAATGTGCGACTCCTTGACCGTGTCGTACGCCAGCTGGCCCAGCCGGCTTTCCCACTCCTGGGCCGCCGCGCCGACTACCGGGGTCAGGTCCGTGGTCCGCCGCGCGGCCTTGGCGTAGCTCCGGTAGTCGCCATCGGCCTGCCGTGCTGGCGACTTGAACACGCGCGCCAGCCCGACGCGCACCGTCGCCACGAGGGCCGCGACCAGGGCCAGCACGCCGGCAGCGGTCACGTCGAGGATATTGACCTGACGCATCAGCAGCCGTACCGCGCCGCGCAGCTTGTTCGGCAGCGGTTCGGCGTCGTTGGCGTAAACCTTGGCTGCCGCCGCCCCGACCACGGGCAGGAACCGGCTGGCCCAGCGCTGGAGAATGCCCGGCGGCGACCCGGCGGGCTCCTGGCCGCCCGCGATGCTGTAATGCAGGCGCACCTGCCCGGAAACCGGCAGCTGAGCGCGCGGGCTGCCAAACAGGTCGCGCAGCGCGTTGAGGGTGCCGTCGAGCAGCAAGCGCCAGACGCTCGGCCGGCCGACGGTTTCCGCCACTTGCAAGGCTTTGGCCAGTTGCTGGCCGTCTTCGCGCAGCTCCGCCCAGTGGGCCGGTCCGGCCTGGTCCCAGAGGAGTTGCACCCAGCCGAGGAACTTGCCCGGCAGCCAGCGCTCGGGCCGGGTCCAGATGTAGGCACTGCCCAGCGCCAGGTCGATGTTGCGATCGAAGAAGACCGTGGTCCGTTCGACGTAGCTCGGCCAGCGGCGGAGAAACTCCACGTCGCGGTAGTAATGGCTGCGTTCGAGCGGTGCCAGGTAGTGCTGCTGCAATTTTTCCAGGCTGAAGCGGGCTTTCTCGGCGCGGATACGCTGCGCCGCCTGCACAAGCAGCAGGCCCATGTAAGTGGCGGGGCCAGTGAAATTGGGATACGGGAAGTCGATGCCGATGCCGCTGGCCGCGCCGCCGATGGCCAAGCCATCGTCGATCAGGCGCGGAATGTCGCGGACGCCGCCGCCCCGGATCAGCTTGGCCCCGAACACGCCGCGCTTGCCCTGCTTCAACCAGGGTTGCAAGGCCGGCAACTGCGAGAACCATTCGACCAGCAAATTCGGGTCGCCGTCGAAGTGCTCGTGCAGATGCTCGGCCGGCAGCACCAGGCCGATCGACAAGCTCTGGCGGTTCGTGTAGACGAAGCCGCCCATGTTCAGGTGGACCGGCTTGCCGCGCAGGGTGCCATTGCGCAGCAGCATTTCATAGGCGACGCCCTCCTCCGCGCCGACGCCAAAGGTCTCCTCGACAGCGCCCGGCGGCAGGTCGATGACCTGCTTGATGCCGTGCAGGAACTTGGGCTGCTCGCGCGGGTCGGTGTGCCGTTCGTAGCCTTCGCGGGTGACGAGGTGCGAGGCATCCCCTTCGGCCAGGAAGACAAGGTCGGCGTAGAGCGGGCCGCGCTGGGTGCTGACGCCGATGACCCGCCCGCCGTCGTGGATCAGGCTTTCGACCGTGGTCTCGTTCAGCAGGACAACGCCGAGCCGCGCCGCATGCAGGGCCAGGTGATGGTCGAAGATCGGCCGCAGCACGGTGTAGCAGTGACGGAAGGCGGCGGGATCGCGATAGGTCATGCCCAGCAGGCCGTGACCATCCGTGGAGAAGAAACCGCGTTCGACCAGGCGGCGCTCCCAGGCCAGCGCTTCGACCGCTTCCGGGCCGAGGATGTCGGGATGGACGAGGTTCTCGCCAAAATAGACGCAGCCGGACCAGTTCTCCGCGCCGGGAAAAGCAGCCGCTTCAACGACCGCCGCGCGGAAGCCCGCTTTCGCCAGGCCGATGGCGGCGGTCATGCCCGCGCAACCGCCGCCAACGATTACCACATCGAATTGCGGAGAGGTCATGAGGCTCGCTCCGTGCCTGCGGCCCCGAGGGACCGAGAAGTGAAGTGTAGGGCGGTGTCATTCCGCGAGCGGCGGGGGGTTTCCCCGCCCGCCCGGCTCGGCGGGGATCAAACCCCCCGCCCGC
>JAEUIF010001006.1 GCA_016795185.1 Planctomycetia bacterium
CACCCTCCCTAACTCGTCTGGGGACCCCACCCCTGGGGGGGGGCCTTCCGTGGTCCCCACACCGGAACATACAGCTTTTCGCAGGGCCCGGTGTGCGCACCACTGCGTAGAGTCGCTAACTGATTCAGCCGCGCGCCGGCCGCCGGCCGCGCCAGCCCATCAGGCCGAGGAAGCCGATGCCGGCCAGCACCAGGCCCGGCGGGGCGGGCACGGGGTTCGGCACGATCTGGTCCTGGAAGCCGACCTTGCTCAAGGCCAGCAGGTGCATGTGCGGCCCGGTGCCGTCGAGGGCGTCGAGGTACGACTGCGCAATCGCGCCGTAATTGCCGGCGTTCATATGACTCGCGTTATTGACGTAGACCTGTCCCTGGCCCGCGCCGAGTTTCAGGCCGGTGTCGAAGACGATTTCCCAGATGGCCACCTGGAAGGCGGCGGCTTCCTTGGCGGTGTCCACCGTGTCGAAGAAGCGGCCGAACAGCTCGCTGAGCAAGTTGGCCTTGGCGAGCCCCATGTGACCGACCGTCGCGAGCGGGTTGCCCGGATCGGGGGCGTCTTGCGGATTGGCGTACTGGACCGTGTGAGTGCTGCCCGTGCTGAAGTACTCGGTCAATTCGATGCAGAAGGTCTGGAAGGTGCCATTGGCGATCGGGCCGTCGCCGCTCTGCTTCTCCCAGGCATAGAAGCCGGCGAAGCCGCCGTAGGTGGTCGGCGACCCGCTCGAATTCGGGTGCGTGATGCTCACGCTCTGGCCCAGCGCCGTCGGCCCCAGGGCCTTGATCGTCAGGCTGTCGGCGTGTGCAGCCGGGGCCGCGCACGTCAGGGCCGCCCACACGGCAGCGCCCATGAACCAGTATTTCGACATATTTGGATTCCTTTCCGCATGATGCTCGTCACGGACCGATGCGCGATGCGGGGCATCGAGACCGCGTGCCAAGCTCCTGCACCTCGGCTGGCCGGAAGGCGGTTAATTCGGCGGGCATCGTAACACCCTGCCGAAAACCGTCAAATAGGACTTTTGCCGTCCCGGTTCTCCAGGCCGGCACGACCCGGCAAACTGCTCTTGATTCCGCGCCCGGCGGTGCGGGACAATCTCCTCATGTTCGAGCGACTGGCCGCGTGGACACGCTGGCGCCCCGGCGTGCGAGCGCGCGCAGCGCGGACCTCGGCCGACGAACGACGCCTCTGGGTGCGCTATCCCTGCGAGTTCGAGACTGCGTCGTGCAGCCTGCACGCCGGTCAAAGCCGCCTCGAAGCGCGCGTCCGCGACATTTCCGGCGGCGGCATCAGCCTGATCACATCGACGCCTCTCGAACCGGGTTCCCTGCTGACCATCGAACTGACGACCGACGCAGCCGCGGACTCCCAGCTGCTGGCGTATCTCGTCCGCTCCGTGCCACAAGCTGACGGTGTCTGGGAGAACGGCTGCATCTTCTCGCTCGAACTCTCCGACGAGGAACTGGCCCGCTTCGGGGCGGCACGCCGGGAAGCCGGCGAACCCGATCAGCGCGGCTGGGTCCGCTTCCCCAGCGCCGGCCGCGCGACCTATCGCAGCGCCCGCCAACCGGAGCAGCCGTGGCGCGATGCCCGGCTGCTCGATATCTCCGCCAGCGGCCTGGGGCT
>JAEUIF010001012.1 GCA_016795185.1 Planctomycetia bacterium
TTGCTTGAAGTACGTCGGGCTTTCCAGCCCGACACGCCGCGCCGGCGACCAGGGTGGGCGTGGAGCGGGCGCGACCAGTCACCGGCGCGGCGTGTCGGGCTGGAAAGCCCGACGTACTGCCGGCGGTCAGGCCATCACTCCCAGGACACTGCACTAATCACTGCTTCAGGTTCGCGACACTGCGCAGCATCGCGAATCGAACGTGCAAATACACGAGGACCGTGGGTTTCTTACCAACCGTTCTCAAGTTTCCTTGAACGTATCCTTATCGATCTTGTACTCGCCGATCTTGGTGGTCATGCTGCGGCGCGACAGCCCGCTGATCTTGGCGCAGCGGCCGACGTTGCCGCGCGTTTTCTTCAACGCCTTGCGGATGTACTGCTGCTCGATGCTGGCGATGGCGTCCTTCAACACCTCGGGCAACGTCCGCTCCAGGTCAATGTGGAACGGCTGCTTGGCGGCCGGCGGCTGCGCTAGCTCCGGCGGCAGGTTTTCCACCCGAATGAACTGATCGCGCGAGGTCACGGTCGCCCGTTCGATGGCATTTTCCAGCTGGCGGATGTTGCCGGGCCAGTGGTGGTTGAGCAGCATCTCCATCGCTTCGGGCGCGATTTGCTTGGCCTTTTCGCCCGTCCGCGCGTACTTCTCCGCGAAATGCGCGGCCAGCAGCGGCACGTCCTCGGGCCGCTCCCGTAGCGGCGGCAAGTCGATCTTGACCACGTTCAGGCGATAGTACAGGTCTTCGCGGAACTTGCCCTGCTTGACCATTTGCTGCAACGAACGGTTCGTCGCCGCGATGACGCGCACATCCACCTCGACGCTGTCCATGCCGCCGACGCGCTCGAAGCGCCGCTCCTGAAGCACCCGCAGCAGCTTGGCCTGCATCGGGGCCGGCACGTCGCCGACTTCGTCCAGGAAAATCGTGCCCCCGTTGGCCAGTTCAAACCGTCCGCGGCGCTGACCGACGGCGCTGGTGAACGCGCCTTTCTCGTGGCCGAACAGTTCGCTTTCGAGCAGGTTTTCCGGCAGCGCCGCGCAGTTCACCGCCACCAGCGGCCCGGTGCGGTGCGTCGATGCCTGATGGATCGCCCGCGCCACCTGCTCCTTGCCGGTGCCGGTTTCGCCTTCGATCAGCACGGTCGAACTGGTGTCGGCGACGTTGCCGATCAGTTCAAAGATCGCGTGCATGCGCGGATTCTTGCTGATGATGTTGTTGAACGAATGGCGCGACTGCAACTGAGCGCGGAGCTGAATGACCTCGTCCTGCAAGGCCCGTTCGTGCAAGGCCCGCTGGAGCACCAGCTTCAGATGATCCACATCGATCGGCTTGGTCAGGAAGTCGTAGGCCCCGGAGCGGATGGCCTGCACCGCTTCATCAATGCTGCCATGCCCGGTGGTGACGATCACCGTGACTGGCAAGCCGCGCTGCTGGACCTGCTTGATGAGTTCCATGCCGTCGAGTCGGGGCATGCGCAGGTCGGTGATGATGACGCTGTAGCTGGCGTCCTTCAGTTTTTGCAAGGCGTCGGTGCCGTTGCCGACGGTATCGACCTGCAACTGCGAGTCGGTGGCCAGCAGTTGCTGCAACTGCTGCCGGGCCGACTCGTTGTCCTCCGCGATCAAGATGCGGCGGGCGGGAGCGGCCTTGGCGGCGCGGTGGTTCGTCGTCTGCGCCTGGGGAGTCTGCACCGGATTCGCGACAGTTAGTTCCATGAGGCTCTCCAGAGTCGAGTTCGTCGATAGTCCATCCGGGGCATCTCACCGCCCCGGGCTGCGCAGTTTATTTCCCAAATCTGCGCTGCGGATTGCACGGTCACGTTGCCGACTTCCGGCTGGATAGAGCTCGGCGGTTTTTCAGCAGCGGCGATTTTTCGCGGTTTCCAGGGCATTTGCCGCGTCATTCGCCGCTTCGGGCAATCGTGTGCCCAGCAATCGGCAAGCAGAGTTGCAACTACTGAGCCATTCGTCGCGCAACCACCGGAAAAAGAAAAGGAGTGCCAACCTGGAGCAGCAAATAAGCGCTCAATGCGAACCGCCGGGCTTAGGGCGAGCGGCGGGCGGGTGCCCGCTGTTCAGACATCGGTGAATTTCCGGGCTGTTCCAACAGCGGGCTCACGCCCGCCGCTCGCCGGCGACGTTCAATGCACTCGTCCGACGGCTTGGCACGACCTTTGCTTTCCGGCTCCAACGAATCGCCCAGCAGGGGCTCGCCAGTTTCGGAACCCGGCGGGCCGTTCTCCGGAAGAGGCAACGATTGAGTTGGCCATCATTCTACCGCAAGGAGTCCGACCATGAACTGGGATCGAGTAGAAGGCAAGTGGAAGCAGATTACCGGCAAGGTCAAGGAGAAGTGGGGCAAGCTCACCGACGATGACCTCGACGTGATCGCGGGCAAGAAGGATCAGCTCGCCGGCAAGCTTCAGGAACGTTACGGCTACGCCAAGGACCAGGCCGACCGCGAACTGACCGAGTTCGTGGACAGTCTGGAAAAGCCCTGATGTTCAACCGCGCGACGGCCGCCCCGAGTGCCTGGGGCG
>JAEUIF010000565.1 GCA_016795185.1 Planctomycetia bacterium
TACCAACATGTTCACTGCTGATCTGACTAATGCCAACCCAGATGCCAGCCCCACTACCCTCAATCCGGCTGGTGCTGAATCCGGATCGGTGATAACAGTAACGATCACTGTTAGCGAGGGGGCTGCGTTCTCGACATTAAGCACGGTAACGATGATTCTGCGAAACGAAGATTGATTAGCTATTTCAACCCCGCCAGAAACTCCACCAGGTCGCGCAGCTCGCGTTTGGTCAGCGACTTCAGAATGTCCTCGGGCATCGGGGACTTGCCGGTCTGGCGCTCGTCGATCTGGTCCTTGGCGACCTGGACGAGCTTGCCTTCGGCGGTCATCAGCTGGATTTCCTGGCCGGTTTCCGTTTTGACGATGCCGGTGACTATCTGGCCATTTTTCAGGCCCAGGACCGTGGTCTCGAACCCCTTGGCGATTTGCCGGTTGGGGGCGACGATGCTTTCCAGCAGGTATTCCCGAGGCTGCTTGGCCGCGATGCCGGTCAGCTCCGGACCCACCTCGCCGCCTTCCCCCTGGACCTTGTGACAGCGCAGGCAGGAGACCTCGGCCTTGTGCAGAAAGAGGCGGCGGCCTGCCTCGGCGTCGCCGCCCGCTAAAGTCTCGCGATACGGGGCCAGCGGGTCTTTCGCGTCGCGGGCGGCTTCCACCTGGCCGAGCTTTTTCTTCACTTCCGGGGAGCTGCGCCGCGCCGCCGCTTCGAGCAGGTCGAGCTGCACTTCGGCCGGCACGTCCTTCGCCAGCAGCTTGTCGAGCCAGGTGATGAGGAAGGCATCGACGCGCGGTTCCTTCAGGTCCGCCAGGGCCAGCAGGGCACCTTGCCGTTCGACGGTCTCGCCGCGCTCGACGGCGGTCAGCAGGCCGGGTAAAGCCTCCATCGGCTGCACGCGGGCTTGCACGCGCCGGCCAGCCGTGCGCACGCGGGCGTCGCCATCCGCCAGGGCGAGCTTGACGGCTTCGGGCAGCCGCTGGTCGTTCAGGGCGTGCAGGGCTTGCAGCATCTCCACGCGCGTCGCGGCGTTGCCCTTCGGGTCGGACAGCATCGACAGGAGCGTCGGGCCGATGTCCTGGATGCCATACTTCGCGGCCAGCTTCGCGCCTTCCTGCCGCACCTTATCCGGGCCACTCAGCACGCCGCCCAGCGCGGTCCGCACGGCCTCGGCGGCCGGCTGCGGGTCGCGGGCTTCCAGCGGGCGCCACAGCCCGACGACGCGGTCCCGGCTCGCCGGCTTGGCCCAGTCGCCGAGGTAGCGCAGGGCTTCCACCCGCTGCGTTTCGGGGACATCCGCCCGGCCAGCGAAGGCGGCGAGTGCCTTGGCGTTCGCGGACTGGCCCAGCCGGAAGTGGGCGTTCAGCGCGCGATAGCCGACCGCGTCCGGCAGTTTTGGCCGCTCGCTCAGCGCGGCCAGCTTCGGCAACGCGGCCGGGATCGGCACATCGTTGATCGCCCGTGCTGCTTCCAGCACCAGCCGGGGCTCGGCATCGTGCAGGAAAACGGCAATCTCCGGGCTTTCCAGGCGACGCAACGCCAGCAGCGCCCCCAGCCGCACGGCGGCGGCTTCATCCTTCGCGGCACTGAGCAGCGCCGCCCGGTCGTCCAGCCGCGCCAGGGCCACGGCGGCGGCGTGGCGCAGGTAGACATCCTGGTCGTTGTTCTCACGCAGCAGCTGGAGCAGGCCCGCCGTGGCTTCCTTCTTGCCGAGCTTGCCCAGGCTTTGGGCGGCGAAGAAACGCACGCGCGCTTCGGGATCGCGGAGCAAGGGCAGCAGCGCTTCGTAAGCGTCGGCAGCCCTGGCGTCGCCCAACACCTTGGCCGCTTGCGCGCGCACCTCGGCGTCAGAGTCTTTGACCAGCTCATGCAGCGGTTTCAGCGCGGCAGGTTCCTTCCGGCCGACTTGCCCCAGGCCCCAGATGGCGTGGATGCGCGCCAGTTGCTTGGCGTGCTTGCGTGCGACGCCCGCCAGCGGTTCCACGGCCGCCTGGCCCTGGTCTGCCAGCGCGAACTGGGCTTCCTGGCGGATACGCATGTCATCGTGGGCGAGCAGCTGCACCAACTCGCCGACGGGCCG
>JAEUIF010001030.1 GCA_016795185.1 Planctomycetia bacterium
CCGGGCCGCCTCGGCGTTGCCGCCGACCGCGTAAAAATACCGGCCGAGCGTGGTCTGCGTCATGATCGCCTGGGCCAGCAGGTACAGCACCAGCATCAGCAACACCGCGTTGGGCAGGTCGAACAGCCCGGTGCCGCGCCCCAGCCACGTGTATGATTCCGGGATGGCAAAGACGGATTGTCCACCCGTCACATTCAGGGCCAGGCCGCTGGCCACCAGCATCATCGCCAGCGTCACGATGAACGGCGGCACCCGAAACAGCGTGATCAGTGCTCCCGTTCCCGCACCGAACAGGCCGCAGGCCACGATGCCCGCCAGACTGCACAGGACCAGCCGCAGCGGCGCGGCTTCGAGCCCCCCGGCGGCCTCGATCAGCAGCGTGGTCGTCACTGCCGACAGACCGATCAGACTGCCCACGGACAGATCGATGCCGCCGGTGATAATCACTATCGTCATGCCGATGGCCACGATGGCGATCACGGCTGTCTGGTTGGCGATGTTCAGCAGATTGGAGCGCTTGAGGAACGTCGGCCCCAGGTAGCTTTCGGGTTTGACCACCTGGGCCGACTCCAGCTTCGGGAAATCAGTCGGCAGGTCCTCGAGTAGCAACCCGGCTACCTTGGCGAACGTCGCGCTACAGGCGATGGCATCGACCCCGCCGCCCTCGTCATGCAGTCGTTTGATAACCCGGCGAGCCGCACGCGGTTCGCCCTGGACCGCATCGACCACGAGCGCGTTGCCGTCCACGAGCCGCTGTCGCAACTGCCGGACGAACGCATCGTCCTCCTGCGCGGGGGAAGCGAGGATCAGCACGCGCTGGCCCTTGCCGGAATGGAGGATGGCGTCCGCGACCAGGTCGCCGGCACTTTCCCCGTCCGGTTCCTGCTCGCGGTAAGTCACAATGCTCAGGACCGTACACAGCACCAGCAGCACCACGACCATGCTGTTGTCGGCCAGGAGGCGGAGCGCGCGTGGACCGAAGCGGTTCATGTTTCCCCCATCGCCTTATCCAGAATCTGCTCCTGGGTGACCGTCGTCAGGTCGGTGAACTCGCCCCGAATACGTCCGCCGTGCATCACCAGGATGCGGTCGGCCATGCCCAGCACTTCGGGCATTTCCGAGCTGATGAGCACGATCGCCTTTCCCTGTGCCGCCAGATCGTTGATGAGCTGGTAAATCTCGCGCTTGGCGCCGACGTCGATCCCACGCGTCGGCTCGTCGAAGATCAAGACCTCGCAGTGACGTGCCAGCCACTTGGCGAGCACCACTTTCTGCTGGTTGCCGCCGGACAGGTTGCGAGCCAGCTGGTCGGCGTGCGGGATCTTGATGTTCAGGCTGCGGACATAACTGGCAAACTCCTGCTTTTCCTGGCGCGTGCGCACAAAGCCCCAGCGCGACAGCCAGGGCAAGTTCGGCAGACCGAAGTTCGTGCGGACGCCGTGCGCCAGGATCAGCCCCTGGGTCTTGCGATCCTCCGTCAGCAGGCCGATGCCGGCGCGGATGGCGTCGCGCGGCTGGCGGATCGTCAGTTCCCGGCCATCCAGGCAAATACGACCTGCCTCGCGCGCGTCGGCGCCGAAAATCAGTCGCGCTGTCTCGGTTCGGCCCGCCCCGACCAGGCCCGTGAGTGCCAGGACCTCGCCGCGGGCCACCTGGAACGACACGTCCTGGACGGCTCGGCCCCGTCTCAGTCCCTCAACGATCAGGCGCGGTTCGCCGCGCTGCACCGCACGCGGTGGAAACTCGTCCTGGAGTTCGCGGCCAACCATCATCTCGATAAGGGCCGCGCGGTCGACCTCGGCGATGGGCCGCTCGCCCACGCGCTCGCCGTCGCGCAGGACCAGGACACGATCGGCGAGGGCGAAAATTTCTTCCAGGCGATGGCTGACGTAGATGATGCCGATGCCGGCGGCTTGCAAATCGCGGATGATGCGAAAGAGATGCTCGACCTCGTGCGCGGTCAGGCTGGCAGTCGGCTCGTCCATCACCACGATCCGGGCATTGACGGTCAGAGCGCGGGCGATCTCGATGGCTTGCTGCTGAGCCGTCGAGAGCGAGCGCACGGGAGCATCCGGGTCGATGCGGACGCCCAGCCGGGCGAAGAGTTCGCGGCTGCGCTGGGCCTCGCGCCGGCGAGCCAGGAAGCCGGCGTGCGACTGCTCTTGCCCGAGGAAGAGGTTGGCGCTGGCGGACAAAGCTGGCACCAGGTTGAATTCCTGGTAGATGACGGCCAGCCCCGCCTGGTGGGCCTGGTGCGGCGACAGGAACTGGACCTCGCGCCCTGCGAGGTGGATCGTTCCCGCATCGGGCCGCACCGCGCCGGCCAGCACCTTGATGAGCGTACTCTTGCCAGCGCCGTTCTCGCCCATCAGGGCTAGCACCTCGCCACGGTGGAGCGTCAGATCGACGCCCCGCAGCGCGCGCACGCCCGGGAACGATTTGGTGATGCCGCGCATGGCGAGCAGCGGCACTGCATCGGCGACCTGGCTCGGTGTCGCGCTCACAGTTAGTCCGTCTCGATGGTCTTGACGACGCCGAAATCCTTCAGCGCCCGGGCCAGCCGCTTCGCGAACTCAACGCAGCGGCCCCTGGCCCAAACTGGGGTCTTGCTCGGCGTCGGCCTTGCGATAGAGGCGGGTCGGGATGGGAATGCTCGGTGGTACGTCCTCACCCTTGGAATGCTGCACGATCGCTTCGACGACCTTCACGCCCATCTGTTCGGGGAACTGGATGGGATCGGCGTAGATCTTGCCTTCCTTGATCGCCTGCTTGCCCTCGGGCTGACCGTCGAAGCCGATGATCGTGATCTGGTCCGCCTTGCCGGCCTTCTCGACCGCGGCCCGGGCGCCCAGGGCCGACGGGTCGTTAATGGCGAAGATGCCGCGGAGCGTCCCATGCGCCTCCAGGATGTCCTGGGCCGCCTTGAACCCCTGGTCCTTGGAGCCGCCGCCGTCCAGTTCGCCCACGATCTCGATCTTGCCGCCGTCGCCAGCATTGTGCTTATTGATGATCTCGCGGAACCCCTGAACGCGCAGCAGGCACGATTCGGCCTGCGGGAAGTGCAGGATGGCGATCTTGCCGCCCGTTTTGCCCAGTACCTCGATCATGGCCTGGGCCGCCTCCCGGCCGCCGCCGAGATTGTCGGTGGCAATCTGGCTCACGATCTTCACGCCTTTTTCGTGGCACGGAATATCCACGGTAAAGACCGGAATGCCAGCCGTGTTCGCCTTCTGGATCGATGGCACCATCGCCCGCGACTCGCAGGGACTGAGAACGATCGCCGACACATTGCGCACGATGAAGTCGTCTAGCTGGTTGGCCTGCTTGGCGGGGTCCTTGTCGGCGCTGAGGACGATAACCTGGTAGCCGCGCTTCTCGCCCTCGGCGGCAATCGTGTCGCCAATCACCTTGAAGAAGGGATTCTCCAGCGTCAGCAACGACACGCCGATGACGCGCTCGGAGCGTGCGACCTTCGGGTTGCTGGTGTTGCCGCTGGCGCGAGGCTTGCTGGGGTCGGAATTGCCGTGGTCGGTGGCTTGGCCGCAGCCGGCCAGCGACGGAACCAGGAGAAGTACGGAGAGCAGCAACCGGGGATGCAGAGGCATGGGAGAGTCCTCAAAAAAGCCCGAAAGCGTAGGTCGGAATTATCGTTACCAAAAGGAGTCAGGAGCCGGTGCTGAAAATCTCCTCGATGGTGGTGCGCATGACGGCGGGGTCGGCATCGACGCCGGTCCAGTACTGGATACTGAGCACGCCCTGGTTGACGAGCATACCGATGCCGTCGATCACGGTGCAACCGCGCGCCAGGGCGTCACGGATGAGGCGCGTCCGCGGCGGGTTGGGGATCACGTCGGCGACCACCAGGCCCGGCCGCAGACTCTGCAAATCCACGGGAACGCGAGCCGACACATCGGGAAATAGCCCGATGGACGTGGCGTTGACTACCACGTCGGCGTCGGCCGGAACGACGTAATCGCCCTCCCAGCGGACGAACGTCACGCTGGCCGGCGTTTTGTCGGCGAGCAGTTGCGTCAACTCCCGGCCGCGCGGCTCGCTCCGATTGACGACGGTGATGCGCTGCGTTCCGGCCAGCGCCATTTCGACGCCGATGGCCCGGGCGGCACCGCCCGCGCCGAGGAGGACCAAATGTTTCCCCACAGGATCGCAGATGCCGCGGAGCGCCTGGACGAAGCCCTTGCCGTCCGTGTTCTCGCCGATGTAGCGGTCGCCGCGACGCACGACGCAATTCACCGCGCCCATGACGGCGGCCGACTCGCCGAGGCCGTCGAGGTGAGCGATGACCGCCACTTTGTGCGGCAGCGAACAATTGAAGCCGGCCCAGCCGAGAGCGCGGGCGCCGCGCACCGCATCGCCGAGTTTGTCCGGGGCCACCTCGCAATTGATGTAGCGCCAGGGCAGGCCATGATGCCGATACGCCGCCTCGATCATGGCGACCGTGGGATTTTCTGCGGCAGGCTGGGCAAACGAACCGGTCAGCGCACTCAGAAAGTTTCTTGACTGATACACGATCATCTCCGCCTGAGAGCCGGGGGGGAAAGGGGTCGGGGCACGGTTGCCGGAGCGGCCGGAAGGTGGGTGGCACAAACAATACCGGCCCCGGG
>JAEUIF010001055.1 GCA_016795185.1 Planctomycetia bacterium
GACAATGCGGCGGATGCCCATTTGCTCGCTGCCGACCAGTTGCAACCGGACTGCCCGATTGCTGGGAAGGCGTACTTCATCAGTCAGGGGGAGCCGATTCGGCTGTGGGACATGGTGAACCGCATCCTGGCCGCCGCCGGCATGCCGCCGGTGACCAAGAGTATGCCGCTCGGCGCCGCGCTGGCCGTCGGTTGGCTGTGCGAAACCGTTTACGGCTGCCTGGGTATCCGCAGTGAACCGCCGATGACACGCTGGCTGGCGCGCGAACTTTCCACCGCCCACTGGTTCAATATCTCAGCGGCCCGACGCGAGCTGGGCTATAAACCGCGCGTATCGCTCGCCGCAGGACTGGAGCGCTTGCGGAACTGGCTGCAACACCAAGCCAAGGGGACCACGGCATGAAAACCAGGGAGTCGCTCTTTCGCAAAATCCTGGTCGCCACCGACTTCTCCGAGCATGCCGGCGCGGCGCTGGGCCGTGCTCTTGCCCTGGCCGAAAAGACCGGGGCCGAGATCACGGTGGTGCATGTCCTGGCCGACGTCGCCGATGCCGTGCCGGGCACCGCTTTTGAAGCGCCCTGGACCATGCATCCCGAAGAGTTGCAGCGCGCCGAAAAGAAGCTGCGCCGCCAGGCCCTGGAACACCTGGACGCCTGGTTAACGCCGCACCTCCGGCCCGATCACAAGTTGCGCACGGAGGTCCGCGTCGGGGTACCGTTCGTGGAACTGATCCGTGCGGCCCTGAAGGGCAAGCACGACCTGCTGCTGGCCGGCACGCAGGGCCGCAGCACCCTGGGCCGCTTGTTCGTGGGCAGCACGGCGGAACGGCTGGTGCGCAAGTGCCCTTGCCCGGTCTGGATCGTCAAGCCCGAACACGAATGGCCGCTGACTTCGATTCTCGCGCCCGTGGACCTGTCGCCCGTGAGCATCAAGAGCGTCCGGCTGGCGGATCGCCTGGCCCGGCTGAGTAACTGTCCGCTGACTGTGCTACATGTGTTCAACGTGGCTGCGGAGCAACCGATTCCGCGCCCACCGGGGACGGCCAGCCTCGATCTGTCCACGATGCGGCGCGAAGTGCGGCGGGCGGCAGCACAGCAATTGCACGACTTCGTCCACGCCCACACCGCCGACCCAGCGCGGGTGCAGCAGCAACTGGGCCTTGGCGTGCCCTGGAAAGTAATCGACCGCACGGCACGCAAACTCGACGCCGGTCTGATCGTGATGGGCAGCGTGGGCCGCACGGGCATCCCGGGCTTCTTGATCGGCAACACCGCCGAGAAGGTGCTGCGCCACTGCGATTGCTCGATCCTGGCCGTGAAGCCGGACGGCTTCGTTTCGCCGGTGACGTTGTCCTGACGCGCTGCGGTGAATCGCCGTCAGCAATCGTCTGATAGCTGACAGCTAATGGCTGACAGCTCTTTACTTCAATCGTCGCGCCCTGGATGCCATCCAGCAAAGCACGCGAATATCACAGGATTACTCATGACGGTACGCACGCGCTTTGCTCCTTCTCCCACGGGCTACTTGCACATCGGCGGGGTGCGCACCGCGCTGTTCAACTGGCTATTCGCCCGCAAGCACGGCGGCCAGTTCATCCTGCGCATCGACGATACCGATGCCGGCCGCAACGTGAAGGAAGCCCTGGTGCCGATCCTGCACGGCTTCAAGTGGCTTGGCATCGACTGGGACGAGGGCGCGGAGGTCGGCGGCCCGCACGCGCCGTACTATCAATCGCAGCGCCTGGAGCGCTACCAGGCGGCGGTGAAGACGTTGCTCGACAAGGGCCTGGCCTACCACGACTACGCCACGCCTGAGGAATTGAAAGCCGAGCGCGAGTCTGCTGAGAAAGAGAAACGCCCCTACCACTACAGCCGTCGCTGGCTCGCGGAGACGCCCGCTGATCGCGCGAAGTTCGAGGCTGAGGGTCGCAAGGCCAGTGTCCGGCTCAAGATGCCCCGCGAGGGCGCCTGCGAGTTCAACGACCATATTCGTGGCTCAATGAAAGTGGCCTGGACCCAGGAGCAGGACCATGTCGTTCAGCGTGCGGATGGCTCCTGCCTTTACAATTTGGCCACGGTCGTCGATGACTTCGACATGAAGATCACGCACGTCATCCGCGCCGAGGAACACCTGTCGAATACGCCGCGACAGATCTTCATCGCCCAGGGACTCGGCTACCCGCTGCCGGAGTACGCGCACCTACCGTTCGTCGCCGAGCCGGGCAGTAAGCGCAAACTCAGCAAGCGCGAACTGGAAAAATACCTGAAGAACGCGGACTTCAAGAAGGTCAACGAGCACGGCCGGGCCGTCGCGGAGAAACTCGGCCTGGAGATGAAGCCGGAGACCTTTAACCCGGTGATCGTCGATTTTTACGAGCAGGTGGGCTATCTGCCGCAGGCCATCGTCAACTACTTATTGCTGCTCGGCTGGGCCTACGACGACAAGAAGGAGTGGTTCACCCGCCAGGAGATGATCGACCTGTTCTGCCTGGAGAAAGTCAACAAGGCGGCGGCCAGTTTCGACGTGAAAAAGCTCTTCGCCTTCCAGGACCACTACATGCAGGAGTTGTCCGTGGAGGAGAAGGTGCAACGAGTGCTGCCTTTCCTGGAGCGGGCCGGCGTGCAAAGCGGACAAGCCGTGGCGACGGTCACGGCCATCGTCCGCGCCGCGGGCGACCGCATCAAGGTGGCGGGCGACATCCTCGATTACTGCGATTTCTTCACGCCGGACGATCGGCTAAAATACGACGACAAGGCTTTCGACAAGAGCATCCGCAACGACGCCAACGCCCTTCCTCTCCTACAGCGCGTCGCGGACCTGCTGGCGAAGACGGAACCGTTCGAGTCGGCCGCGCTGGAGAAGTCGCTGCACGACTTCCTGCAAACCGAGGGCCTGAAGTTCAACCAGCTGCACGGACCGTTGCGCGTGGCCCTGACGGGCAAGGCGGTGGGCTTCGGGCTGTTCGACACGCTGGCGATTCTTGGCAAGGAGCGGTCGTTGAAGCGGATCGAGCTGGCGGCGGGGCGAGTGAACACTTGAATGGATGACGAATTGGCGATGAACCAGGATGACACACACCAACTTGCGGAGGATGAGTGGCAGGAATGGTACCGCCTGACGCCGCAGGAGCGCTGGCGCGAAACCCAGAAACTCTGGGCGTACTATTTGCTGATCGGAGGTTCGCTTGATCCCGAACCCGATTCGCAAAGTCCTTTTTACTTTGCAGATGCGCCAGGTCCAATACCTGCTGATGGGCGGCCAGGCTTGCGTGTTGTACGGCGCAGCCGAGTTTAGCCGTGACACGGATATCGCGCTGCTCGCAGAACCAGGCAACCTCGACTGTCTGCGGCAAGCGCTGGAGGACTTGCAGGCTGAGTGCATCGCAGTCCCGCCCTTCCAGCTGGAATACTTGCAACGTGGCCACGCGGTCCACTTTCGTTGCCGGCAGTCGGACGCCGCCGGGATGCGCTTGGACGTATTGGCCAAGATGCGAGGGGTAGCGCCTTTCGCCGAACTCTGGGAAGGCCGCCTGACTGTTGAAGTGGAACCTGGAGTGATGGTTGAGGTGCTCTCACTCCCTGACCTGGTCCAAGCCAAGAAGACGCAACGCGACAAGCACTGGCCGATGATCCGGCGGTTGCTGGAAGCTCACTATGCCCGTTGTCGGGACGAACCCAACAGCGAGCGGATCAACTTCTGGCTTCGTGAAATGCGCACCGAAGCATTGCTGCTGGAACTCGCTGAACGCTACCCCGTCGAGCTGGCCGGGCTGTGCTCCATTCGTCCGCTATTGGCTCTGGCCAGTGGGGCACAACTTTCGGAACTGACCATCGCCCTCCAAGCCGAAGAACAACGAGAGCGAGCGGCCGATCGACAATACTGGCAGCCTCTGCGGGTCGAATTGGAGCAACTCAGGCGCCGGAAGCCTCAGCCCTAGAACCGCTGGTCCGGCAGAAGAAAGTGGAGCTTATGACACCGAACGCACCCACCCCGCCCGCCGCCAACTTCATTCACCAGATCATCGACGAGGACAATGCCTCCGGCAAGCACGGCGGGCGCGTGCAGACGCGCTTTCCGCCGGAGCCGAACGGTTACCTGCATATCGGCCATGCCAAGTCGATCTGTCTGAACTTCGGCACCGCGCTGAAGTACGGCGGCAAGTGCAACCTGCGCTTCGACGACACCAACCCCGTCAAGGAGGACATCGAGTACATCGAATCCATCCAGGAAGACGTGCGCTGGCTCGGCTTCCAGTGGGACGGGCTGTACTACGCTTCCGATTATTTCGAGCAGCTTTACGAATGGGCCGTGCAGTTGGTCAAGAAGGGCAAGGCTTACGTCTGCGACCTGTCGGCCGAGGAAGTCAGCAAGACGCGCGGCACGCTGACGAAACCGGGCACCGAGAGCCCGTATCGCAACCGCAGCGTCGAGGAGAACCTCGACCTCTTCCAGAGGATGAAGGCGGGTGAGTTTCCCGACGGGGCGCGCACCTTGCGGGCCAAGATCGACATGGCCAGCAACAACATCAACCTGCGCGACCCGGTCATGTACCGCATTTTGCACGCCACGCACCCGCATGTCGGCGACAAGTGGTGCATCTACACCATGTACGACTGGGCGCACGGCCAATCGGATTCCATCGAGAAGATCACGCACTCGATTTGCACGCTGGAGTTCGAGATTCACCGGCCGCTCTACGACTGGTTCATCCAGGAACTGGGCATCTTCGCGCCGCGCCAGATCGAGTTCGCCCGGCTGAACCTCACCTACACGGTGATGAGCAAGCGCCGGTTACTGGAACTGGTGAAGAACCAGTACGTCCACGGCTGGAGCGATCCGCGCATGCCGACCATTCGCGGGCTGCGTCGTCGGGGCTACACGCCCGAAGCGATTCGCGCCTTCTGCGAACGCATCGGCGTGGCCAGGAACGACAGTACGATCGAGATGGTCTGGCTGGAAGACGCCCTGCGCGAGGACCTCAACAAGCGGGCCGAACGCCGCATGGCCGTCCTGAAGCCGCTGAAGGTCGTCTTGACCAACTATCCCGATGGCCAGACCGAGGAACTCGAAGCGATCAACAATCCCGAGGATGAGAAGGCTGGCACGCGCAAGGCACCGTTCTCGAAGGTGCTCTACATCGAACGCGACGACTTCATGGAGAACCCGCCGAAGAAGTACTTCCGCCTGGGGCCGGGCCGCGAAGTCCGGCTGCGCTACGCTTATTTCATCAAGTGCGTGGAAGCGATCAAGGACGCCAGCGGTGAGATCACCGAACTGCACTGCACCTACGACCCGGCGACGCGCGGCGGCAACGCCCCGGACGGCCGCAAGGTGCAGGGTACGATCCACTGGGTCTCCGCCGCGCATGCCATCTCTGCGGAAGTTCGGCTTTACGATCATCTGTTCGTCAAGCCGGACGCCGACGACGTGCCCGAAGGCCAGGACTGGCGCGCGAACCTGAACCCGAACTCGCTGCAAGTGGTGACGGACGCCAAACTCGAACCGAGCCTGAAAGATGTGAAGATCGGCGACAAGGTCCAGTTCGAGCGGCTAGGCTACTTCTGCGTCGATGAGGACTCGAAGCCCGAAGCGCTGGTTTTCAATCGTGCCGTGACGCTCAAGGATACCTGGGCGAAGGAGCAGAAGAAGGGTTAAACCGGAGACGCCAATGGCTACCGCACAGCCACAACGCGAAACCCTCGACGACCTGTACCGCTTTCCCGGTAAAGCCGAACTCATCGGAGGGAGGATCGTGCCGCTCATGGCTACCGGACGCCGGCCCAATCGTATCGCTTTCCGGATTTCGCGCAGCCTGGACGACTACGCTCAGCAACGCGGCGTGGGAGAGGCATACACGGACAACATGGGATTTTCCGTGACGGGACTGCCGTCGGGCCGCGAATCGTTCTCGCCCGATGCGTCGTACCACTCAGGACCGTTTCCCACAGACCCCATGCGGTTTATCGAGGCGGCTCCGACGCTGGCGGTCGAAGTGCGAGGCGAATACGACTACGGCGATTCGGCCGAAGGCGACCTGGCCGCCAAGCGCGCGGACTATTTCGCGGCAGGAACGGTCGTGGTCTGGGACGTGGATACCCTCCATGAGTTGATTCGCGTCTATCGCGCCACTGATCCGGACTCGCCGACGACCTATGGCCACGGTCAGCTCGCGGAAGCGGAACCGGCCGCGCCGGGTTGGCGTGTGGCGGTGGATAGGATATTTAGTTGAAACGTTGCTGCGCCATTCAGGCGAGCGGCGGGCGTCAGCCCGCAGTTGGTTGGAGAAAACATCGGGGTGACGCCCGCCGCTCGCCCGCAACATCAAA
>JAEUIF010001061.1 GCA_016795185.1 Planctomycetia bacterium
TGCGGTGGATGTCGCGGTCGCTCGCCGATGCGGCCGTTGCGGGCGATTGCGGCGCTGGCGCATTCTCATTCTGTGGGGCGTCGTCCATGCCATTTTACAACAAATGCTTCCGCTTCCGCAGCACCCATTCGCCGGTGAACAGGCCGACTACCAGCAGGAACATGGTCAGGTGGTTCCACAGCAGCCAGGGCGGGCCGGGGGTGCTGAGCGAGAGCCGGGTGCCGGCGGGCAGGTCGTCGAGCAGTTGCGTGGCGTGGTTCAGGGTGTAGAACTTGCCGCGCGTCTGCTCGGCGGCGCGCTCCAGGTCCACCTGGTTCATGCGCAGCTTTTCCATTTCACCTGGCGGCGGCAGCACCTTGCACTCGGCGCGCGGCTTCGCGCCGACCACCGGCGGCGAGCTGAGCCAGAAGCGGTATTCGCCCTCCGGTGTGCGCGTCTTGATCGCCTCGAAGGTCGCCCGGCTGCCTTCCAGCTTGGCCAGCTGGAGCGTCTCGACCTCGGCCTCGCCCCCTTGGAGAGGACGACGTTCGACGACCACCTTCACGGCCGTTTCCGGGCCGGGGGCGGGAGCATCGTCCGGGAAGCGCACCGTCACCTGGATCGGTTCGCCCTTGCGGTACGGCGTGGAGCGGTTCACGCGCAGGTCGATCTTGCCCAGCCCGGTGCGGGCCAGGTACTTCACCGTCTGGATCCAGAACTGGTTGAAGCGCAGCTCGTCCTCGCGCAGCCGCCAGCGCCAGGTTTCGTCGAAGCCGAAGAACAGGCAGCGGCCCGCGCCGACGAAGTGCTGCACCACCAGCGGGTGGCGGTCGTCGGCGATGCCGCCCGCGCCGAACTTCGGTGCCAGTGCCTTACGCTGCGGGTGGACCGCCAGCACTTCCGCCGCCGGCTGCAAGCGATAACCTTCGGCGTAGTAGAACATTTCCGAAAGCTTGGTCCAGATGGCACCGTTCTCGGTCTCGTCCGGGCTGAAGCGGAAGATCGGGTGCAGCTGGCCGACCGGCGTCAGCACGGGCCGAAAGCTGTCGCGCCGTTCCGCGACCGGGGCCGGCTCCGGGCCTGCCACTTGCACGGGCAAGATGTCCGCCAGCACGCTGTCCTTCCAGCCGTGCGGACAGTGCCGTTCGCCTGCGAGCACCAGCAGGCCGCCGCCACGCTCGCGGACGAAATCGGCCAATAGCTTGAGGTTCTTCTCGCCGAGCTTCGCATGCTTCGGATCGACGTCGCCGAGCATGACCACGTCGAACTGGTTCAGCTCCTCCTTGGTCGGGAACTCGGCGCGGGCGGAGCGATCCTGCGTCGGAAACTCGTCGTCGGCATCGAGCAGCAGGACCTTCAAGTTGATGGTCTTGTTGCCTTTCACCGCGCCGCCCTCGCGTTCGAGCAGGGCCTTGATATAGCGGTACTCGTAGCGCGGGTAGCCCTCGATGTAAAGCACGTTCGCCGGCTTGGCCTCGCGCACGAAGACGGTGCGCTCGACGCGATTGTTGTCGGCCGGTTGGGCCTCGTCCGGTTGCACCGGCACATCGATGATGAAGGTCTTTTCGCCCGGCTCGGTGGGCCGGTGCGTCAGCCGGAACTTGACGGGCTTGCCCTGCGGATCGACGATGACCCGTTCGGTCGCCAGTTCCTTCACCTGGCCGTCGACGGTCTTCTCGCGCAGCGTGACCGTGACGGGCGGCAGGTTGGTGTAGCCCTGAGCGGTCAGCCGGGCCTCGAAGACCAGGCGGTCGTTGACGAAGACCGTGTCCTCGGCTTGCAGGTCTTGAATATAGAGGTCGCGCACCTCGTGCTGATCGCCGATGCCGACGAAGTACAGCGGTACGCCCATTTGCGCGGCGTACTGACCGGCCTGGGCCACGTCCTCGCCCTCGGTGGTCACACCGTCGGTGAACATGACGACGGCGGCGAGCGTCGCGCCGCGAAAATCGTTCAGCACCTGGCGCAGCGCGGTGCCCAGCTGGCTCGATTCACCCTTCGCCTGGAGCGCCTGCACCTTCTGGCGGGTCGCCTCGCAGTGGTCCGGCTCGGTCACATCCATCAGCCGTGCGGCGCGACTGGAACAATGGTAGACGTGCAACTTCACCTTGCGCCGGGTGAGCAACTCTTCGAGCATGTTCGCATCGGGGTGCGTCAGCAGGGCCTGGGCCAGCTGCAAGCGCTGCGGCTGCGCCAGGCCGGTCGCGGCCCCGAGCTTTGCGGCGGTTTCGCGCAGCTCCGGGTTCTGGTAGGCATCGACGGCGCTCATGCTCTGCGAATCGTCGATGAGCACGATGACGTCCGGCCAGCCCTGGCGCTCGAACCAGAGCTGCAACTGGGGCAGCATGACGAACATGGCCATGAAGACCACGAAGCAGCGCAGCCCGGCCAGCAGCAGCCGATAGCCCACGCCGGCGGTCTGCCCTTCCCGCAGGTAGATGCCGATCACCAGGGTGACGGCGGCCAGCGCCACGACGCCGACCAGCCAGGGTTCGAGCGCCGCGTTCTGGGGCAGGTACGGTGTGTAGTCGAGCCGCCAGCGCGTGCTTTCGCCGGCCACCGGCTGGGGTACACCCAGCGTGGACTCCATCAAGCCGCGCCAGCTGTCGGGCAGGAAGCCGAGAAAGTCGCCGGTCCAGAGCGTGTGCAGCAGCACGCCCGCGGTGACCACGAAGCAAACGGCGGCCAGGCCGCCGACCAGGCCCGGCAACGTCAGGCCATCGGCGGGCGGCGTTTGCGAGCCCACACCGGTCTTGCCCCAGTGGCCCAGCTTCCAGGCCAGCACGACCTCGCCGAGCAGCAGCAGCAGGACCAGCGCGAGCAGGATGCGGGCGATCGCCGGCCCGACGCCGCCGGTCGCCTGCTGCGTCTCGGAACCCGACGGCCCGGCGCGGTTGACGTTCTTCGGGTCGGTGACGAGCTGGAAGTCCCACGGCGGGTAGGCAGTCTTCACTTCCTCGCGATTCAGGCGCGTCAGGTCGCTTTCGGAAGCCTGCTGGGCGTCCGTGACCGTGGGCACGTTGACGGCGAACAGGTACTCGCGCGGGTGCTGGCCGACCGTGGCTTTGTAGATGCCCGACTGATCGGTCTCGCCGAAGCGAAACAGCGCGGTCTCGTCCTTGTCCTCGGCCTTGCCGCGCACGGTGCGCAGGTCCGGAGTCAGGGTGGTGACTTCCAGTCCGACGCTGCCGGCCGGCAGAAACTCCTCCAGCGGTTCGCCGACCAGAACCGCTTGGCCGTTCAGGCGGCCAGCGGCGGCGTACTGCAACAGCTCGTGCATCATCGCTAGCATGCTGGGGCGGTCGGCCCAGTTGTTCCAGTCCTTGTTGACCGTGGTGGTGACGAGCAGCACCCGGCCGCGCTGGTTCGGCGCTTCGACGATGGCCGGGTCGCCGCTCGGCAGCGTGGCCGCCGGGTCGGCGGGCGGCCTGGCCGGCACTCCCGCGCCCGCACGCTGGGGTTCGGGGATGAAGCCCAGCACCTTGCGGCCCCGACCCTTGGCCGGCACTTCCGCGCGGACGTAGGCGGCGAAGCGCGGTTCGAGGAGGTTAAAGCGGCCGACGATGCTGGCGAAGGCGTCCAGCGGCGGCAGGCGAAAGTCCTCGTCCGGGGCGAAGAACATGAACGGCCGATCCGGAGCAGCGCGCTGCACGCCGAGCAATCGTGCGGGCAGCACGCCCTCGCCGCTCTTGAACAGCAGGCGGTTGTAGGCTTCGAGATCGACGCGCGGCCCCAGGCAGAAAACCAAGCCGCCGCCGCGCCGCAGGTGGACTTCGAGCCGCTTCACTTCCGGCGTGCTCAGCCGGGCCACGTCGCACAGGAAGACGCAGTCGTAGCCGGTCAGATCGCCGAGAGCGGCATCGGCGAATTGCGATTCGCTCAGCACGCGCGGCCGGATGGGGCTCTCCGAAGGGCCGCGGCCGTCCGTGGGTTGCAGGGCGTCGCGCAGGTAGCCGGTGGCCTTGTCGTACTCCTCGACGGCGGGCTTGCCGTTGACCAGCATCACCGGCACCGTGTTCTTCACGCGCACGATCATCGTGCGGGCGTCGTCCAGTTCCAGGTTGTCGTTCTCCAGGCGCACCTGCACGGCGTAGTCGCCGGGCGTCGAGAACTTGTGCGAAAACGCCACCGCCAGCCCAGTGCGGCCCGCCGGCACGCGAACCATTTCCTGGGCGACGGTGCGCAGGTCGAACGGCGGATCGGCGGCGTTCTGGCGGGCCTTGCCGACGCGCAGTTCGACGCGCACCGCCTTGCCTTCCTCCGCGCCATAGTTCTGCACGGTGGCGATGATGGGCGTCACCGTGTTGGTGGCGGCCAGCGGCGCACCCAGCGTCAAGTTGGTAATCGCGCGGTTGCCCGGCGCTTCATGGCCGACGTCGACGAAGACGACCCGCGCCTGCCCCTGAAGCCGCTGCATGACCTCCGACGCCTCGGCGCTGGCTCGGCCGGTCCAGGTGGACTTTTGCAGGTCCGTGAAGAAGTAGACCTCGCGGGCCTCGTACTTGCCCGGCGAACGGCGCAGCATGTCCTCGACGGCATGCAGCGCTCCGGCCAGGTCGCCGTTGCCGTGCGGCAAGCGCAGCTTGCGGACCTCATCGGCCACCTTCTGCGGATCGTCGGAGGGTTCCGGCACGATGCGCTGCGGCGGTGCGGCCAGCAGCAGCACGCTGAAGCCGTCGCCGCCGGGCGCGGTTTCGATGAGCTGTAGCGCCTGCGCCCGCGCCAGGTCGAAGCAGGTGCGGTCGCCTTCCTTCAGGCCCATGCTGAAGGAGCCGTCGAGCACGACGACCTTGTGCGTCCGCCGGTGCATGACCGCCAGCACGGCACTGTCGGGGAACAGCTTCGCCCACAAGGCTTCCGCCCAGGGCGCGACGCTGGCCATCGCCAGCACCAGCAGCAGCAGGATGAGGGTGCGCGTTGCGAGCAGCAGGTACTGCTCCAGGCGCATGCGACGCACGGTCTGCTTCTGCGCGGCGAGCAAGAAGCGCATGGCGGCCCAGGTGACGATGCGATAGCGCCGCCGGCTGAACAGGTGAATCAGGATCGGGATCGAGACCGCGCCGGCCGCCGCGGCGAACGCCGCCCAGGGCGTGGCGAAGAGAAACGCGAACAGGGGCAGTTCGAGGTTGATCACGAGTCGCTCTCCATGATTCGCCGCTCGCGGCTGCGCACGTCCTTATCGCGCCCCCGCCCGCACCAGATTCGCCAGCAGCACGAGGCCCCAGAAGCCGCCCGCCAGCAGCGAGACGACCAGCCCGGCGATGGAATAGCCCATGCCGTTGACGCTGCGCCCGCCGCTGCACTTGACGATGCCGTTGATCGACAACACCACGCCCACCAGCGCCAGGAACGGTGACGCGATGCTGAAGCAGGGGATGCAGGCCAGCACCAAGCTGGTGATGGCAAACCCCAGGGCATCACGGCCATAGAAGCCATACGCTCGCTCGGCCACGCGGGATGAGATCACCCCGCCGCCGCTTTCGTCCATCTGAGCGAAGGGCGACGGCTCCGGCACGAACGGCTCCGCGAGCAGCACGGGCGGGGCGATGGGCGGCGCCGCGAGTGGTTCCGTCGCCTCGGCCGTCACATCGGGCAACGGCACCGGCACGGACTGGCCGCACGCGGGGCAATTCGTGAACGCGCCGATCAGCCGGTCCTCGGCTTGCACGGATGCACCGCACTGGGCACAGGCGAAGGCAATCATGGCGATGGGGCTCCGTGGGCTTGCGGTCACGATCCTGCGTACATTCTTCTGTTCGTAGTTCCGCCTTCAGGCGGCGAGCGACTCCACCGCCTGAAGGCGGAACTACGAACCAGGGCTCAGCCGCCCTTGCGGGCCAGCCGGTGGGCCAGGTAGCTCGACAGGGCCACCGCCAGCGTCTGGTCGGTGCGCAGCTGCACGTAGTCGATGTTCTGCTCCCGGCAGCCGCGTTGCAACTCGGAAACGAACGCTTTCACCTCGGCCTGATAGTTCTTCCGCAAAGAGCGCGGGTCGGTCATCAGGTCGGGGAACTCTTCCAGGCCCTTGAACAGGGTGGCTTCCTGGAACGGGAAGTCCAGCTCATAGGCGTCGAGCACGTGGAACAGCACAATCTCGTGCCGCTGGTAGCGCAGGTGCCGCAGGCCCGCGAGAATGTTCGGCACATCGTCGAAGCAATCGCTCAGGATGGCGATGATCGACCGCCGGCTGACCCGCTCCGCGAGTTCGTGGAAGATCGGCCCCAGGGTGGTCTTGGCCCGCGTCGGCCCGTGGTTGAGGATTTCGACGATCTCCTTCAGGTGCGACGGCTGGCTCGACGGCTTCAGGAAGCGCCGTACCTGGTTGTCGAACGTCACCAGGCCGACGCTGTCTTGCTGCTTCAGCACCAGGTAGGCCATGCCGGCGGCGGTCATGCAGGCGTAGTCGTACTTGCTGACTTCCTCCGACTTGTATTGCATCGATTCGCTGGCATCCACCACCAGCCAGCAGACCAGGTTCGTCTCCTGCTCGTACTGCTTCAGATAGAAGCGGTCGTTGCGGGCATAGACCTTCCAGTCGATGTGCTTGATGTCGTCGCCGGGCACGTACTCGCGGTGCTGCGCGAACTCGACCGAGAAGCCGTGATAGGGGCTCTTGTGCATGCCCGAAAGATAGCCCTCGACCAGCAGCCGGGCTTGCAGTTCCAGGCCGCGGACCTTGGCCAGCGTCAGGGGGTCCAGGTAGCGTTGGGGGTCGTCGTTCATTGGCTACTCGAATCAAGTTCGTAGTTCCGCCTTCAGGCGGCGCGCAGTCCGCTGCTGTCAGTTCGCAGTCTTACTTTCGGCAGCAAGCGATTCGCCGCCTGAAGGCGGAACTACGAACCATCACCGGCACACGGCACACCCTGGCCGGCAGCGAACACTTCCGCCACGGCCACTTCAAAACCCTGAAGCAACACCGAACTGGCCCGCTGGCCGGGAGCGAAACTGCCGTGCTCGCGGTAGGCCGTGCCGTCCAACGTCAACACGGTAATGCGTTGTTGCTCGGGATCGACGATCCAGTATTCGCTGATGCCAGCGCGGGCGTACTCCTCCCGCTTGGTCACGAGGTCGCGTTCGCGGCTCGTCTCGCCCGGACTGACGATCTCGACGGCCAGGTCCGCGCCGGTCAACCTCTGGTGCGGACTGGCGACGTGCGCGGGCCGGAACAAAAGAATGTCCGCATCGCGGAACTTGCCGATCCCCAGGCGCAACGGCAACGGCGCGAACAGGACTTTTCCCAATTTTCTCGGCTCGATCCACGCCTTGAACGCCAGGTAAAGAAACTCGACCAACAGCTGGTGAAACAGAGTAGCCATGGGCAGGAACTCCAGACAGCCGTCGGTCAGTTCGATGAGCTGGTTGGTCCTCCGGGTTAGCGCGAGATACGCTTCCTCCGACCAGTCGCCCTGCCAGGGAAACAGCAGCGCAACCTCCCATGTGGGCTCGCCGGACCGCGACGGAACCGGCGGCGCGGGATCGAACGATTCGAGATGCACCTCGAGACAGCCGTCCGACA
>JAEUIF010001077.1 GCA_016795185.1 Planctomycetia bacterium
GATCGAAATTCGCGAATCCCCTGCCCAGGCAGTCGATGGCCTGGAACTGATGCTGAGTGCCGACCGGCTCGAAACGACGTTGAAGGCCGGCGGCGGCGTCGAGCCGGTGAAGCTGAAGCTGACCTTCACCAACGTCGGCAGCAAGCCAATCACGCTGAACACCTACTCGGTGCAAGCCTGGGGTGCCAATGGCAATTTCCTGCGTGTCGTCGGGCCGGACGGCAAGGAACTCGACCGGCAGGCCCAGCCGCCGGCGCCACCGGCCGCACCGCGCGCCGCACAATTCCCCGAATTGCAGCCGGGCATGACCTGGCAGTACACCATCAACTTCCCGACGCCGCTCTTCCGGCTGAATGCCGCCGGCGAGTACCGCATCCGGGCCAGCTATAACGGCGGCGAGGCCACGACCCCGCACCCGACGCCCGCCTTCGCGCGCGGCAGTTGGACCGGCAAGCTCGAAAGCAACGAACTGGTACTGCGAGTGAAGTCCGCCGAGAACGCGGCGGCCGGTCAGCCGGTCAACGGCCTGCAACTGACCCTGACTGCCGACCAACTGGAAACCACCATGCAGGCCGACGGCAAGAACGCCGTGCCCGTGAAGCTCTCGCTGGTCTTCACCAACGTCGGCGATCGTCCCATCAAGCTCGATGTCTACGACCTTGTTTGGCGACACCTGAGAATGGACCTCACCGGGCCGGATGCCGAGAGCATTGGCGTCACGCGCCAGCTGGTGGAATGGAGCAAGCGAGCACGAGAGGCCCGCGACTACCCGACGCTCCAACCGCAGCAGCGTTACGAAGCGAACGCCATCATCACGCTGCCGGGGCAAGTGGCCATCGTCGATCCGCAGGCGGCGCCCGGCACCTACTATCAGAACTTCGCGTTCCGCAAGCCCGGGGCCTACCGCCTGCTGCTAACCTATGCGTGCCCCCAGGTCGATGGGAATCCGCTCGCGAAGGACTCCTGGACGGGCGTCGTCGCTAGCAACGAGGTGGTGCTCATGGTATCGCCAGCGAAATGACTCGGGAGCCGCGCCCTGCGAAACTTCGCGCCGCTCGCGGCTTCGCAGAATGTCCCTCTGCGAAACCGCGAGCGGCACCTCTCCAATAATCACAAAAAATCCGTATGCGCCCGCCCGTGTCCCGGCATCATAGGGTGGAAACACTCGGCGGGAGGCCAGGACATGGCCGGCGGGCGACTCGAACATCTCATGCGTTTCGTGCGGGGCTTGGCCGCCCCCCGGTGAGTCCCACGTCCAGCGACCGCCAGCTGCTCGAACGGTTTTCCGGGCAGCGCGACGAATTGGCATGCTGTTGTCACAACATGCCCTCGAAGCCGCGCTGCCGCTCACGCTGGCGGTCGGTAACCCCAATGTTTTGCCACTGCGCGCCAAATGCCTCTTGGCACGGAGTGGCAAAGCATTGGGGTTCTGGCACTCCGTGCCAAAATGGCTGCTTTCCTCCAGCTGCCCTTGAACCAGCGCACCTCGAATTGGCAGACTGTGGGGAGCGGCGCTACCACTTGAGCGGCTTCTGCCAGGCTTCCTTCAAATCGGCCAGCGCGGCACTGATGATCCACTCGCCGCCCGCTCCAGCGATGCGCACCTGCGGCTCGGCCGTGGTCACGCCGATGGCAGCCAGGGGCACGTCCTTCAAACTTGACTGAAATGCTACCGCGTTCGCGGGCGTGACTTCGACCAGGAAGCGCGTCGGCGATTCCGAGAAGAGCAGCACTTCCTCGGTTTCCGGACCCAGCTTTGGCAGGTCGGTGATGTCCGCGCCCAGTCCGCCCGCGAAGGCCATCTCGGCGACGGCCACCGCCAGGCCGCCTTCGCTCAGATCGTGGCACGCGCGGATCAGCCCCTGCTGAATCGCGGCGTGCAGCTTGGCGAAGACCCCTGGCGCCTGTTCCAGATTGACGTGCGGCACCTCGCCGCCCTTCAGGCCATTGACGAGGTGATAGTGCGAGCCGCCGAGTTCGTTGCGTGTCGCGCCGACCAGGAATAGCTGGTTGCCCGCGGCCTTCAGGTCCATCGTCACGCAGCGGCGGACGTCCGGCACGCGGCCCAAGGCGCTGATAAGCAGCGTCGGCGGAATGGCGATGTGCCGGTCGCCCGAACGGTATTCGTTGTTCAGGCTGTCCTTGCCGCTGATGAACGGTGTGTTGAAGGCCAGTGCCGTGTCGCGACACGCCTCCGCCGCACGTACCAGCGAGCCGAGCACCTCGGGCCGGTTGGTGTTGCCCCAGCAGAAATTGTCGAGCAGCGCGGTCCGCCTGGGATCAGCGCCGACAGCGACGACGTTGCGCAGTGCCTCGTCGATGGCGGCGGCGGCCATCCAGTAGGGATCGAGGTCGCCATAGTGCGGGTTGATGCCGCAGCCGACGGCCAGCCCAACGTAGCCATCGCTCGCACATGGCAACGGCAGCACCACGGAAGCATCGCCGGGACCGTCCTCGTGAACGCCGACCAGCGGCTTGATGACGCTGCCGCCCTGCACCTCGTGGTCGTACTGACGGATGATCCACTCCTTGCTGCACACGTTGTACGAGGCGAGGATTTTCAGCAGGTCATAGGTGAAGTTGGTCTTCGCTTCCTTCTTGGGCGGTGTGGTCGCCGCGGTCTGGGCCGGTGCGGTCCAGGTGGCTTGTCGCAACACGGCGGGCCGCCCGTCGTGCAGGAAGTGCATGTCCAGCTCACCCACGGACTCGCCCTGGTAGCTCAGCTTGAGCTTGCCGGTCTGCTCGAAGGTGCCGATGATCGTGGCTTCCACATCCTCGCCGGCGCACAACTTCTGAAACTCGTCCCAGTGAGCGGGCGGCACGGCCAGGATCATGCGTTCCTGGGCTTCGCTGATCCAGATTTCCGTGTACGACAGCCCTTCGTACTTCAACGGCGCGCGGTCGAGTGCGACGGTCGCGCCCAGTTCCGCGCCCATCTCGCCGACCGCCGAGCTGAAGCCGCCCGCGCCGCAATCGGTGACCGCGTGATACAGGCCGCGCTCGCGCGCTTGCAGCAGCACGTCGAGCAGCTTTTTCTGCGTGATGGCGTTGCCGATCTGCACCGCGCCGCCGGAAACCTTTTCGCTTTCCGCTGTGAGTTGCACGGAGGAGAACGTCGCGCCGTGGATGCCGTCGCGCCCGGTGCGCCCGCCGAGCGCGACGATATGGTCGCCCGCTTTCGGTTCTTTGCGCATCCGGTCCACGGGAATCAGGCCGATGGTGCCGCAATAAACCAGCGGGTTGGCCAGGTAGCGTTCGTCGAAGCAAACCGCGCCGTTGATCGTCGGGATACCGATGCGGTTGCCGTAGTCGCGCACGCCGGAGACCACGCCGCGCATGATCTTCGCCGGATGCAGCACGCCGGGGGGCAGCTGCTGCGGCAGCGTGTCGGGCGCGGCGAAGCAGAAGACATCGGTATTGCAAATCGGCGTCGCGCCCAGGCCGGTGCCCAGCGGATCGCGGATCACGCCGCCCAGGCCGGTGTTCGCGCCGCCATAGGGCTCGATGGCGGATGGATGGTTGTGCGTCTCCACCTTGAAGCAGGCGTGGTAGCGGTCGGTGAACTTGACCACGCCCGCGTTGTCCTCGAAGACGCTGACGCACCAGTCGTCCGCGCCGAGTCGCTTGCGGATTTCCTGGGTCGCGCCGAAGATCGTCTCCTTGAGCAGGTTGTCGATGCGGCGGCCCTGAAAGTCGATCTGCCCTTTCAGGGTCTTGTGCGAGCAGTGCTCCGACCAGGTTTGTGCGATGGTTTCCAGTTCGATGTCCGTCGGTTCGCGGCCGAGCGTCTTGTAGTGGGCCTGAATGGTCCGCATCTCGGCCAGGCTGAGTGACAGCTGCCCGCCCTGGCTGAGCTTTTCGAGTTCCGCATCGTCCAGGTCGCGGATCGGGACCGTGACCCGTTCAAACTGATACGGCTTGGCCGACGACAGGTCTTTCGGCGTTATCGCCCCCTCGACGATGCGCTCGATGGCCTCGTTGGCCAGCACGCGGTACAGCTGCTCCTTGAGCGAATCCTCCTTCTCGCCCGGAAAATACGTCGTTTGCTCCAGGGCGAAGGGCGGAATGAAATAGCGGCGAAAGGTATGGGCTTCCTGCAACGGCACCTGCAAGTTGCGGGCGGCATCGAGCACGCTCTGCGCCACCGGGTCCATGACGCCCGGCTTGAGCAACACGGTCGCCATCTCGAAGCGGGCGCGCAGGGTGGCGGTGCCGTGGTGCGAGCCGCCGCGCGGTTCGGGCAGCTGCGACACCAGACTGGTTTCCACCAGCGGATCGACCAGCAGTTCCTGAATCAGCCGGTCGATGTGCCCGCGCTGGAGCGTGGGACCGTCGAGCAGGTAGCCGCGCGTCGCCTTGTGGATCAGCGAGTTGCCCTTCTTGGTATGGGTCAGCAGGTCGAACTCCGCGCTGATGCGCTTGCGCTCCGCGTCCTGGCCCTTCAGGTGAATTTCAACTTCCCAGAGCATCTCTCGTCCTCTTGGCTTGAGTCAGCAGGGCGTCCACGGCGGTGCGGTCGTCGGCCAGCAAGGCTTCGCGGTATGCCTGGAGTTGGCCGACCAGCAGGGGGAGGGCGGCGAGCAGGGCGTCGCGGTTCTGCGCGAAGATGCCGGTCCAGATGGACGGATCACCCGCCGCGATGCGGGTCGTGTCGCGGAAGCCGGTCGCGGCCAACTCCCGCAGGCCCGCCGGCAGCACGCCGCACAGCGCCGAGGCGACCAGGTGCGGCAAGTGGCTGGTCAGGGCCAAGGCGCGATCGTGCTCGTCGGCCGGCATGATTCGCACCCGGCTGCCCAGCCCCTGCCAGAACGCTTGCAGCCGAACGAGCGCGGCGGGATCGGTCTGCGGCGTCGGCGTCAGCACGGCCACACGGTTGCTGAACAGGTGGGCATCGGCATAACGCGGCCCGCGCTTCTCGGAGCCGGCCAGCGGATGGCTGCCGATGAAGGTCACATGCGCGGGCACCCGGCCGTCCAGTTCGCGAACGATGGCCGCTTTGGTGCTACCCGCATCGGTTAGCAGCGTGCCGGGGGTGCAAGCCTCCGCTGCCGCCAGCACCTGGGCGGGAATGGCATCCACCGGCGTGCAGAAGACCATCAGGGCCGAGCGCCGCGCCGCTGTCGCCAGGTCGCGCACGCCCTCGTCGATGACGCCCAGCGCCTGGGCCTCGTCGAGCGTGGCTGGCTGGCAATCCACGCCCAGCACGCGCCGCGCCAGGCCGCGCTGCCGGGCCGCCAGCGCAATCGACCCGCCGATCAGACCGACGCCGACGATGGTCAAGGTATGGATGTTCATCGAAAGGAGCGCGCCCGCGAGTTTCACTCCGCCAGGCGAATTATACTCCAGGTTCGGCCGGTCGGTTAGCGGCGCTTCAGTTCTCCAGCAGCGAGAAGGTGAACAGCCCGACGATCATGCCGATGTGGACGCCCGACAGCACCAGGCCCAGAGTGGCCACGATCATGTGATTGCCGCGCGCCCGGATGGCCGCCGCTCCCTGTCCCACCCCCAGGACGGCAGGCAGCGGTGAGCCGAGCATAATGAGCACGCCGATGCCCGCGACTTCCACTCGCTGGTTGGCGAAGCCGACGACCATGATGAGGATCGACAGGAGGGTGATGCCCCAGGCCAGCACGCCGAAGATGATGGCGAGCAGGGCCTGTCGCAAGTGGGCACGGGCTTCAAGCGGGGAAGTCTCGCTCGATTCCAGGGCGCGTTCCAGGCAGGCCGGGCAAATGGTCTGGCCGCTCCAGCGCGTCCAGCAGACCGGGCACAGGAAGTTCCCGCAGCGCTGACAGGTGCTGCCGGCGGCGTTGCCCGGATGCAGCGCGCAGGTTCCCTGGGCTGCGGCCTGGCCGCCCGCGCGGCGCGGGTCGCGCGGTTCCTCGTAGAGTGGTTCGCGGCAGAGTGGGCAGCGTGCGCCGACCTGATCGCGCTCGCCTTGAAAAGACTGGCCACAAGCGGGGCAGCGGGGCACAGAGAAGTTCCTTTCAGGTCAGTCGAGCAGGCGCAGGACCAGCACGGCCACCTCGCCCAGCAGGATCGCGCACACGACCGACGCCACGACACCCGTGATTGCCAGCGACCGGCCGCTAATGTGCGAGTTCGTTTCGACAGCGCGCAGGCTCAGGCCGCCGAGCAGCAGCGCGAACAGCTGTACGCCGATGGCCAGCAAGCCCACGACCGCCACCGCACCCAGCATACCTGCGGTGCTGGACGCATCCGCCTGAGCACTGACGCCCGCCACCACGAACAGCGTAAAGCCGAGCGGCGGGGCCGAAATCATCGCCAGCAACGGACTGAAGATCGCCATCACCGAAACGCGCGGCGGACGCTGCCGGGCGCGCACCCGAAAGTTCTTGCACGGTCCGCACACGGTCTGGCCGTGCAGCGTCAGCACGCAATCGGCGCAGAACTTCTCACCGCAATCCGCGCAGGTGTGTTGCTGGGGTGTTTCCTGGTGGTTGAAGCAAAAGGCAGAGTCGCGCTGCCTCGACGCCGGCGCGGGCGGCGACCACTGCCAGGCGGGCCGCGCTGGCACCGAGGCCGGTTCGGGCGGCGGGCCGGTCAACGTGCTTTCCCAGGGGACGACGTTGCGCGCGCCGCAGCTGCAAAACAGGACACTGCCGGCCGCTGAATCGGGGCGGTCGAAGCGCTGGCCGCACTGATTGCACGCGAAAGCGATCATGGCTTGGTCCGAGCCGACGAAAGCGAAGAGCACCTTGCCCTATCATATCGAGCATTCGGCGTTTCTTGGCGAGCGGCGGGCGCTGGAGC
>JAEUIF010001100.1 GCA_016795185.1 Planctomycetia bacterium
GCTATGGTCCGCACAGCGGACCCTACGGCATTTCGTAGGGTCCGCTGTGCGGACCGCTCCAGCCAGTCGCAGAATGCTCTAACTCGCCGGCTTCTCGGTGAAGGTGCCGGCGGGGCCTTGCAACTTCACGGGCTTGTGCCCGGAGGCTTCCATCGCTTCCCAGAGCGCCTTGGGCGACAGCGTGGCGTCGGAGCGCGGGCTGATGAGGGTGGTTGCCGCCTTGAAGTCGGTCTGCACCTTGGCCACGCCCGGCACGGCGGACAGCTTGGTGACGATCCGCTTGGCGCAGCCCTGGCAATGAATGCTCTCCACCTTGATGGTGGTCGGCCCGGCATCAGCCGCCCGGCTGACGCCGACCGCCGTCAGCACGGCAGCCAGGAGCAGCAGACCGCGGACTTTCGCGAAGGGCATGGCGACTCCTTTCCCCAGAGTATATTGATATTGGGATGTTTCGATATTATGGATAAACAGGGCAGGCACGCCACGCAGCCTGCGTGCGTTGCCCTGGTTGCATGGTTTCAAGATCGGCTGTTTTTCCGCCCAGCTTTAGCGGTCGGAGGGATTTTGCCGGGTTGACCAAGTTTGCAAAGCCGCAAGCGGCGCCTAGCGGCGGCCGTGGCCGTAGCTGATAACGAGGTCGAGGTCGGTGGCTTCCAGCTTGGTCTCGTCCCGGCCGCGGTTGAGCGTGAACTCGAAGATCATGTCGCGGCTGGGCAGCAGCGAGAGCTGGAAGTCGGGCGGGCACTGCGAGCAGTGGAAGAAGGCATCGCGATAGGGCGATTCGGCTTCGCGCGTGTCGGTGATCGTCAGGTTCTTCAGGTCCACGAGGTAGCGCAGGAAGCCAAACCCTTTCTCGGCGTTGTAGTGGTAGCAGGTGCCGCGCACCCGGCTGCCGGCCTCGCCCCAGGGCGGCAGCTTGGCCGGTTGCGGCAGCAGGCCGGGAATCAGGAAGCCCGAGATGAACAGGTCGGCCTCGCAGCGCAGGTCGTAGGACACATTCTGGCAGCCGACCAGTTCCACCCGGCAGCCCATGTTTTGTAGCGCCCGCACCACCTGCACGAAGTCGCCGTCGCCCGACACCAGCACCACGCGGTCGAGCTTGGCCGATTGCAGCAGCATGTCCACGGCCAGGTCGAGGTCGGAGTTCGACTTGCTGACGCGGACACCGTCCTCGTTGGTGTACCAGTGGACGGGCTTCTCGATCACCTTGAAGCCCACGTCGCGCAGGGCGAAGTGGTAGCGCGTCGAGCGGTAGCGGTAGTCGGCATCGCGCTGGGCGCGCTCGTCGTCGAAGGCGAGATAAGCGTTGAGGCGGATGGCCTCGCCGCCATCGCGGCAGGCGAACTCGCGCAGCGTATCGAAGCGCAGGCCGCGCCCGCCGTTCCGCATCAGGTTCTCCACGTCCACGTAAACGCCGACCCGCAGCCCCGCGACCTTGTTGCCCATGATGCTCCTGTCCGCATGTTGATCATGTTGATCCGGCGACATTCGGTTCCGATCCAGTGAACATAGCGAGCGCGGCGTGTGCGATCAACGAAACAGCCGCAGCCTCCCCTCTCCCCTGGCGGGAGAGGGGTTGGGGTGAGGGGGGAGTTCGTTGCCAGGTCCGAGGGCGGGGACCCCCACCCGCAACACCCCGCCGGGGCGGGGGGGTGGGGGG
>JAEUIF010001113.1 GCA_016795185.1 Planctomycetia bacterium
GGCGGGGCCGTCACGCTCCGGGTGCTATCCGTGAAGAGATAGGTATACTCGACGCCGATTTCCCAGCCATCGCTTGGCAGGCGGTAGGCCAGGCCGGCGCGCAGGCCGCTGGTCGATTCCCAGGGAGCTTCGACGAGGTTGCCGATGGGTCGCCCGTTGGTCGTCCCGGACACGATGGCGAAGTCCATCGCCCGGCGGCGCGGCTGCATGAGCAGGTACGCACCGCGCACGATGAACGCCGAGTGTTCTTCTTCCTCGTGCTCGGCGTGAGCTTCCGCTTCGTGCAGGACGTGGGGCTTCTCCTGATGCTCCGCCGCTGGCGCATGCTTCTCGGCGGCGGGCGCGGGCTTGTCAGCCACCAGCATTCCCACCTGCGCCCGCGCGGAGTCGACGCTCCAACACGCCAGCACAGCCAGGACCAGGCAGCCCGTTTGGATTCGGCGTCCCATACGAATCTCCCCCGCGCGGCGTCCGCGCCGACACCCCTGCCGTCAGCAGCACATAGAACCTGGATTGAAGGGCGGGCTATAGTCTCGAGCACCATGCTTTGCAAGGCCAATTCCCGGCGCTGCGACGGACAGCAGCTGCAATCGACACAATCCGACCCGACGTCGCGCGAAGCCAGGCAACCCCGGTCGGTTCATTCTTGACACCTGTTCCGCCAGCGTGGGATGATTTTCAAACTGGCGAAGATGGACGGAGTCTGCGGCTGATGCCGGGCTGTAGTCCGCGCACTGGGCACGGAAGCACGTTGGACTTTCCCGCCCCGCCGCGCGCGGCGAAAGCGTGCGCTATACTCAAAACGGGCGCGGTTCGTGGCCGGCGCTTCGGGTCGGGCTGGCAAGCCCGACGTTCTTCAGGCAGCCACTCTCTGGATCGTGTCATCACCATGCGCCTCGCTACCATTCTGGCCATGCTCGGCGCGCTGCTCGCCTGGTTGTCCGCCACGACCTTTCAACCGGAGTCGAGCGCGACGGCCGCTCCGGCGGGTACGACCCGTTTGCAATACGTCGGGGCGGGTTCGTGCGCTTCGGCGGCTTGCCATAGCCAGCCCGTCCCGCAGGGCACCACGGGGTGCGAGTACACCACCTGGGCCAGCCGCGACCGGCATGCCCGCGCCTACACGGTGCTGCTCGAAGACCGCTCGAAGCAGATCGAGAAGAACCTCAAGCGCTTGCCGTCGCTGGCGGACGCCAAACCGGAAGAGAATCAATTCTGTCTGAAGTGCCACGCGCTGCCACTGCCGCCGGAGCAGCAAGGGCGCACCGCGTTGCTGCTGGACGGTGTCAGTTGCGAGCGCTGTCACGGGCCGGCGCAGCACTGGCTCGCGCGGCACTACTTGCCGGACTGGCAGCGCACCAGCGCCACCGAGAAGCAGCGGCTGGGCATGTACCCCACGAAAGACCTGGTCTTCCGTGCGGAACTGTGTGCATCCTGCCACGTCGGCACGACGGACGCGGACCCGATTCACGACTTGCTCGGCGCGGGCCATCCGCGCATCAATCATTACGAGTTTTCCAACCATCTGGCGCAGATGCCGCCGCACTGGAACGAGCGGCGCGAGCGCGCCCGGCAGCCGGGCATCGAGGCCCGTGCCTGGGCGATCGGCCAGGTGGTGTCTGCCCGCGCTGCCCTGGAACTGCTCGAAAAACGGGCACGGGACCGCACCTCGCCCTGGCCGGAGTTCGCCGAGTACGAATGCGCCGCCTGCCATCACGACCTGCGCGAGCCCAGCATCCGGGAGCAACCGGGGCCGGGCAAGCCGCAACTGAGCGCGCTGAGCTGGAACACGTGGTTCGAGCCCGCGCTGCCTTACGCCCTGGACGGCGACTTACCGCCGGAGTTCGCCGAGATTCGCCGGCTGATGGCCGAGCGCTATCCCGACCGCGACCGCGTGGCCCCACTGGCCCGCGCCGCCGCCGACCGGCTGCGAGAAGCGTTGCCGCGCGTGGCGAGCGCTCGCTACGATGAACCGGACCAGCTGGCGCGCCGCCTAGCCGCCGTCGCGGATGGGCCGCCGCCGACTGGCTGGGACGGGGCCGCGCAGCGTTACCTGGCCCTGACCGCCCTGTATCGCACGCTGGGCGAACTGGCCCCGCAGCGCCGGCAGCCGTCCATCCTCGCTTCGCTGCGGACGCTGCACGGCATGCTCGAACCGCCGCCCGGCCGCGACGTTCGGAACCCGCACCGCTTGAGCCTGGAACGCTTCCGCGAGGAGCAGCAGAAGATCAGGGACCAATTGGGACGTTGACGACAGAGTACGTTTTGAATTGAATCGCGCACGTATTCCGTACCGCTTCGCGGTAAGCCGCCGTTCCGCGGAAATTTACCGCCGCTCGGGCAACCACCCATTGAACCGAGCGACAGGGAAGTAGGACCACCATGATCGGTTCAACCGCGCGCCGCTCGTGCCTGCTGCTAGGATTCGCCGCCGTCGCTTCGTGCGCCTGGTGGCTGAGCGCTGCGGCGCAGCCCGAACCGCCGGCGCTCGCCGCCCCGAAGGTCGATGAAACCAAGGCCGGCAAGCGCCTGTTCTTCCCGTCCGTCGAATGCGTCGTTTGCCACAGCAAGGGCATGGAAGGCGGCGTCCGCGAGGATTCGACCTCGGACCTGACCGAAGGCAAGGTCTGGCAGCAGGACGACAAGCACCGGCTCGCCTATCTCGCCTTGCAAGGCCCGCGCGCCCAGGAAATGGGCAAACGGCTCGGCATTGACGTGACCAAGGAACGCAGCTGCCTGGCGTGCCACGGCGTCTGGTTCGACGATGCGGAGGTGAAGGACCGTTCGCTGAACGCGAAGTTCAAGCTCGAAGAGGGCGTGAGCTGCGCCGTCTGCCACGGGCCCTACGCGCGCTGGGCCGACCAGCATCACGGCTTGCAAAACCGCGCGGAATGGCAGAAGAAGACGCGCGACGAAAAGCAGACCGAAGCCGGCATGACCGACCTGTGGGACCCCGTCCGCCGCACCAAGGTCTGCGCTTCGTGCCACATTGGCAACACGGCCGAGGGCAAGGTGGTCACGCACGACATGTACGTGGCCGGCCATCCGCCACTGCCGGGCTTCGAGATCGCGTCGTTTTGCCGGCAGATGCCGATGCACTGGAAGCTGATGCGCGACAAGTCGCCCGCCGTGCAGAAGTTGCTCGGCTACAAGGCGGGCGAACTGGAGGAAACGCGCCTGGTGATCGAAGGTGGTGTGGCCTCGTTCCGGGAAGCCATGAACCTGTATGCCACCCAGGCGGAGCACTGCGCGGCCCAGGCCGACAAGTCGAACCGGCTGCTCGACATGGCGAACTTCGATTGCTACTCCTGCCATCACGAGCTGCGCTATCCCGCGTGGCGCATGACGCGCAACAACCTGGGCCTGGCCGGACGGCCGCCGCTGCGACCCTGGCCGACGGCATTGCTGGCGCTGGCGATCCGCCAGGCCGCGCCGCAAGACGCGAATCGCCGCCAGGAACTGTGGCGTTCACTGCAAGCCAAGCTGCAAAAACTGGCGCTGGCCGCGACCGAGGAACCGTTCGGCGACGCGCCCTCGGTGGCCAAGGCCGCCAAGGACCTGGTGCAATGGTCCGACGATCTGTTGCGCGAGATTGGCAGGACCCAGTACGACCGTGCCGCGGCGCTGCAAGCGCTGCGTGAGTTGGCGGCGGTGAAGGAGGTCGTCGATTTCGACAGCGCCCGGCAGATCGCCTGGGCGTTCGAGACCATCTACGCGGAACTGCCCGAGAAGCCGGCCGCCGCTGCACGCATCGAGTCTGTATTGAAGGAGCTGCGCGACTCCCTGCAACTCGCACTGCCCGCCGGGCAGAAAACGGAACTACTCAAGGAACTGGACCGCACCTTGCGCCAGGCGAGCCAGTATTCACCCACGCGCTTCCAGGCTTCACTCAAACAACTTGACGCGCTGCTGGCGGAGTGACCACCGCTGGGGGAGAGCGCTCGCCCGCGGCTCGCGGCTACTTCGCCGGCTTCAAGATCAGCTTGTGCTTCATCACCTCTTCCACCTTCTTCCGTGAGAACGCTAGCGGGAAATACTCGCCGGTCGCCCAGAGCGGCAGCAGGTCGCCGTAGTGCGGGCTGCCGGGCTGAGCGGATTGCCCCGGCACGCTGGTGGCCAGGCCGCGGTCCCAATCCGCCAGGTCGAAGATGTGGCGGTACGAAGCGCCCGTCTGATGCTCGAACTTCGGGTTGTGCCCGGCGGCATTGGGCGTGCTGCCGTCGCCGGCTTTCGGCGTCGGCGCCAGGTTGAACGCCTTGGCATACGCCTCGCCCTTGGAGGCCAGCGGATGGCGCAGCGTCGTCGTGTGCAGCTTGCCCCAGGCCCAGGTTTTCGGATCGTCGCCCAGCGCGGCTTTGGTGTGCTTGACCGCTGCGGCGAACGTGGTGCGCAGCAGGGCATCGCGCCCGGCGGCAGGGTCCGGGCCGAACCAGAAGGCATCGGGCTTCTCCAGCGCGGTCAGCATGATTTCCAGGCCTTGCCGGGAGCGGACGAACTCCACGAGCTTCTCGGGCACCTGCGACTTGTAGAAGGCATCGAGCAGGCCGCGCTGCCAGTGGCCGTAGAGCGGCCCGGCCTGCGACGTGAGCGCTAGCTCACCGTCCCAGCCGGCCAGCAATTTGCGGTAGGGTTCCAGCTCCGCGCTCTTCACGTCGAGGTTGGCGGCCAGCCGCGCCAGTCGGCGGCCCGGCAGCGAGACGTTGTCGTGCTGGATGCTCCGCGAATCCTTCAATTCAAACTGCTGGACTGGGTCCATGCGTTCCTTGATCCGCAGGAAACGGAACGACGGCGCCCACTCGAACGAAATGTCGTGCGGATAGCCGGGCGTCAGGATGTTGTGGTTGGCGGTGGCCACGTAGCCGCTGGGCGGGTTGAAGACCTGCGGCAAATCCTTGGTGGCGCGGAAGCCCTGCCACTCGTACTCGCCCCGCGCGCCGGGCACGGGCAGCAGTCCGTCCCAGCCCTTGCGGATCGGCGTCAGGGCGTTGGCCACCCAGCCAATGTTGCCGTCGGTGTCGGCCCACGTCAGGTTGGCTGAAGGCACCTTCCAGGCCGACATGCGTGCGACAAAATCCTTGCCGTTCGTCGCACGGTTGAGCGCCAGGCTGCCGAGGTAAGCCGCGCCGCCCGGTTCGCTGCCCGACCAGCGCAGGGCGAAAGCGCGTCCACGCTTCTCGTCCTGGTGCAGCACCGGGCCATGCCGCGTGAAGCGCAGTTCGACCTCGACCGCGCCATCGCCCTTGACCTGAACCTTCTCCTTGATGACCTGCATCGCTTCCCAGCGGTCGCCGACCTTGTACTGGGTGGGCTCGCCCGGTTTCGTTTCCTCGACGTAGAGGTCGGCCTGGTCGGTGGTGACGATGGTCGGCCCCCAGGCGACATGCTCGTTGTGCCCGATGGCCACGCCGGGCAACCCCGGCTCGCCCGCGCCGATGACGTGCCAGCCAGGCGCATGCAGGTGCGTCAGGTAACGCAGCGCCGGCAGCGTGACGTTGCGGTGCGGGTCGCTGGCCATCATCGGCTTGCCCGATGCGGAGCGCGAACCGGAGATCGCCCAGTTATTGCTGCCCTGCTCGCCAGTGCTGCCCCTCACCCCTGCCCCTCTCCCGCCAGGGGGAGAGGGAGGCGCGGCCGCGAAGTTGAGCGGTCGGGTGGCGGCTTCGTAACCGGCGAGGATGGTGCGGTCCAGGCCCGCTGGGTCCAGGCCAGCGGCCAGGGCGAAGTCGCGCGTCGGATCGACGGGCGCGATGCGGCGAGCCTTCTCGATGCCGACCACCGCGATGAGTTCCGCGCGCAGCACCTCGTTGCGAAAGTTGGCGATCATGATGATGCCGGACATGCGGCCGAGGATATCCTCGGGCTGCCATTTCGCGGGCTTATATTCGAGAATCTGAAACTCGATGGGCAGCCGGTCGCCGCAGTGGTCGATGGCGGCGTTGATGCCGCGCGTGAAGGAGGTGGCGATGGCCTGCGTTTCCGGCGAGTAGCTGGTCCACTCGGCCTGCATGTCGCCGCGGTACTTCAGTAGGCGGGCGAAGCGGTCGCCGTCGAGTCCGCGCTGGCCGAGCACGGCGGCTGTTTCGCCAATAGCGATGCGCCGCCAGAGATCGAGCTGAAATAGCCGGTCCTGGGCGACGACGAAGCCCTGGGCGAAGAACAGATCGTCCGCGTTCTTCGCGTAGATGTGCGGCACGCCCCAGCGGTCGCGCAGCACCTCGACGGGTTCCTTCAGGCCCGGCAGGGCCAGATCGCCGTCGAGCAGGGAGAGCACCGTTTTGGATTTCGCGAGGAGGGCGTCGGGAGTTTGGGCGATGCTTGACTGAGCGAGCAGACAGAACCAAAAAGCGGCGAGCAAGAAGCGAAGCATGTGCCTGACCTCCCGACAAGCATGGATGGCATCCGTGGGAAGGAACACCACGGGCAAACGAAAGCCCCGGAGGAGCGGCAGATGGTTTCGTTCTGCCGCCGCTCCGGGGCACCTTGGTTTCGACGCCTTCGTGTAGGGTGGGTCGAGCGTACTCGCGAAGACCCGCCGGCGCGCCGCAAACCTCAATAGCTTGTGGTGGGGGG
>JAEUIF010001140.1 GCA_016795185.1 Planctomycetia bacterium
TTGCGCAACAGGTCGCTTGTTTTTGCACTAGCGAGCGGCGGGGTTTATCCCCGCCGTGAATGACCCGCGATTCACGGCGGGGATGAACCCCGCCGCTCGCCATCGAGTTCGCTACTCGCTGATTTTGCGCATAGGGTATGCGGAACCGCGCTTCTAGGTCAACGCGAACTTGCCTTCAGCACGATCTTCGTGACCTCCGGCCGGCAGTTGTAGCGCAGTGGATGCTGCCCGCCCAGGCCCCGGCTGACGTGCAGCAGCGTGGGTTCCTCGTGGAACACTCCGCAATCGTAGCGCCGGCTGAAGCGGCTCGGCACCACGATGGACCCGATCACCGGCAGCCGAATCTGACCGCCGTGATTGTGCCCCGCCAGCATCAGGTCGATGCGATGGCGCCGCGCCCACGGAATGTTGTCCGGCGTGTGGCTGAGCAACAGGCGGAAGGCATCCGGCGGACAGTTAGTCAGGTCCGGCGGCGGGCCGAACCACGGTCCCTCGTGGCCAATGACCACCAGCGGCTGGCCGCGCACCTCGAGTTGTTGCCAGGAGTTGCCCAGCACCTTGATCTTGAGCCGTTCCAACCGGCGGCGCGTGCGCTGCGGGTCGTACCAGACGTCGTGGTTGCCCAGGATCGCGAACGCGGCGCACTGCCAGCGCAGCCGGCCCAGCACGGGCAGCACCCAGCGGTGATGGCGCGGACTATCGACAATGTCGCCGGTCAGCGCCAGCAGGTCGGGGTTCCAGTCCTTGCAGATATCGAGGATGTGAAAGTAAAACTCGCGCTCCGGCGTGCCGCACAGGTGAATGTCGCTCAGATGCAAGATCGTCAGGCCGTCCCACGCGGGCGGCAACTGCGGCAGATGGAACGTCTTCTCGGTCAAATCGACCGAAAAGACCTCGTTGAAGGGCAGCCGGGCCAGGTTGCGGTGCTTGCCGTCGCCCACGGGTTTGTAGCCGAGCTTTTGCGCCACATCGATGGTCTGCGTGTGGTTGCTCAGCAGCAGCGCGGGCAAACGGCGCAGCACGCGGGCCGCGGTAGCCAGCGGCAGCACGACCAGGCCCATCACGATGCAGCAGAGGACATAGATCGCAGGCACCACGTCCCAGCCGGTGGGCGGAGGGTTCCACGCGGCGGCGGGGTTGAAGCCGTAGAGCGCCCAGAGGGCGACCAGGCCGACGGGCACCAGCAGCGTGTGTAGCTTGCGTTGAATGCTCAGGAAGGTCTTGGGAAACGGGTGGCCGTACCAGACGTTCAGGCTGACGGAGAGTAGCGCCAGGTGTCCAGCGCAGACGCCGACGAACAGCAACAGCGTCGGCAGATGCGTCAGCAATGCGGAGATGGGGTGCATGGAGCGATCCTTGCCGTTGCGTGGAACTGCTTCCCTGTAGGTCAGGCTTTCCAGCCTGACGGTCCTGTCCTCGACCTGCCGCGCCCGCTTGGCTTTCGGTGCATGACACGGTTCGGGCGCTTCGGTCAGGCTGGGAAGCCTGACCTACGGGTCGCGCTCAGGTCTTCACCGATTCCGGGGCCGGCGTGTTGTTCGTGGTCGCCGGCAGGTCCGGGCTTTCCAGGGCGTCCAACAGCTGGTCGACGCGGAACGGTTTGTAGAGCACGAACCGCAAGCCTTCCTGCCGGCACTTGACGATGGCGTGCGACGGGTCGTAGCCGAAGGCCGTCATCAGGATGATGCGGGCCTTGGGCTGGCTCTGGCGGAACTTGCCGTACGCCTCGTGGCCGGTCATGTCGGGCAGGCGAATGTCGACCAGGATGGCGTCGTAGCTGCCGAGCCGCGCCATCGTCTGGGCTTCGCGGCCGTCGCGGGCCGTTTCGACGATGCAGCCAAAACTACCGAGCAAACCGTGGGCCGAGCGGCGGACACGCTCGTCGCTGTCGGCCACCAGCACGCGCAGCCCCTTGAGCTTGGGATGGGCCGCGCCGTCCGGGCAGGCCGAGGCGCCCGCGGGTGCCAGCGTCTCGCCGACGCGCTGGATGCTTTGCTTGATGGCGCGCGCCCCAGCGAGGATGTGCCGCAACTTCTCGCCCATCTCCGGGTCGTGGCCGATGTAGCGGTCGAGCACCGCCGTCGCCGCCGCGAGGATGTCGTCCACCGGCAGGGCCACTTCGCGGCGAATCGCCTCGATGGACTGCGAGGCCGTGCTGCGCTTCTCGGCCGTCAGCAATTCGAGCGTGTGCAGGGCGTTGGCGATCTCGCGCGAGAAGATTTCGGCGAATTGCAGGTCGTCGTCGCCGAAGGCGTTGACGCGCGGACTCTCGACGTTGAAGGTGCCGATCACCGCGTCCTGGTAGAGCAAGGGTAGCGTCAGCGAGCTGCGCGCCCCGGCCGCGCCTTCGATGTAGAGCGGATCGGTCGAGGTATCCGTGCAGACGTAGCTCTTGCCGGTGGCCGCCACGAAGCCCGTGACGCCGTTGCCGTCCGCCCGCGCGTACAGCTCGCGGCCAGCAGCCTCGGTCGTCATGCCCTCGTCGAGCAGCGGTTCGAGCTTGTTGGTCTGGCGGTCGAGCAGCCGGACTTCCACCAGGTCGTAGTGCAAGAGGTCGTGCGTGAAGCGGCGGATGTTCGCCTTGAGGAGTTCGATGCGCTCCTCGACGCACATGTGGGCCAGCTGGTCGGAATCGAGGGCCGCCAGTTCCAGGCCAGCCTGGTGCAGGGCATCCAGCTTCTGCTGCTGTTGCACCAGCGGCGTCACGTCGCGGGTCAGGCCGATCAGGTGCGTCGGCTTGCCGCCGGGCGGGGCCACGGGCGTGACCAGCAGGTCGAGATAGCGGTTCGGCTCGCTACAGTGCAGGCGCGTCGTGACCGTGCGGCCCTCGGCCAGCGCCGTGTGAAACGGTGAATAGTCCGGCCCCAGAATCTGCGGCGAGCCCAGCGCTTCGTAAAAACTGCGGCCCACCACGGGCCCGGTACACCAGTTCTGGAAGGTGCGGTTCGCCCAGCCGATGTGCAGTTGCAGATCGACCAGCGACACGCCTTCGCCCAGGCTGTCGAGCAGCCGGTCGGACTGGAAGAGCTGGCAGATGCGCTCCCACATCACGGTATCGTGGGCATCGATGTACAGCCCGTCGATGCCGCCCGAGCGCAGCAGGGCCTGGCCTTCCCCCGGCGACGCGACGCGCACCACCTCGCAGTCCGGCGGGCCGAACGGCAGCCCGTCCGCCGACGAGGCGGGGCTGGACAGCACCAGGATGCGTGGCTTCTGCGACACAGCTGCTCCGGAACGGGCGAACGGTCGCTCGCTAAATTCCCCTTAAATTATAGGAAGCAGGTCCAGCAGGCCACCAGACAGGTTGTGGCTGAAAGACATGGTGGAGGGAATCGCCGTGCGTCATGAGTCCTGAAGTACGTCGGGCTTTCCAGCCCGACACGCAGCGCCAGGAACCGGCGGCCCAGCGGAGCGGGCGCGTTCAGCCACTGGTGCTGCGTGTCGGGCTGGAAAGCCCGACGTACTTCATGCTGCCATCGAACCGGGCATTAGGCGGATTCGCCCTGGTCTTCCGACGGGTGTTGATGGCGCAGCAGCACCTCTTCGGCCCGCGTCGCGTCCTCGCGGCGCACCCAGAGTTCGGGCAGCAGGCCGCTGATGTTGCCCACGCCGGCGTTCAGGTAGTCGCCGACCACGCTGCACGTGATGCCCTCGTCGATCAGGGCCTGCTTCCAGATGTGGGCCTGCGCTGGGTTCGGCGCGGTGGTCAGGCGGACGATATCCTGTGGTTCGGCGGCATTCATGGGTTGGCTCCCGTGGTTGAGGGACTGTTCGTCTCGACCAAAGGAAGCAAAGCCCGTGCCCAAGAGCGGCATTTTGTAGGTCAGGCTTTCCTGTGGCAACGGTCCGCACAGCGGACCCTACAACATGCTGTAGGGTCCGCTGTGCGGACCGGAGCGCCGGGTGCTCCATCCATCTGCAAACCAGGCTCGAAAGCCTGACCTACAAGGCCTATCAGGGTTTCCGGGCCGCCGCGGCGATGCAGAAGAGGTGCCGTTCGGTGCGCAGGAACAACTGGCCACGCGCAATCGCTGGCGAGGCCACCGCGTAGTCGCCGAGGGCATTCTTCGCCAGCAGTTCAAACTTCGGGCCTGCGCGCACGACCAGCGTCGTGCCGACTTCGTTGAGGAAGTACAGCTTGCCGTCGCCCGCCACCGCCGACGCGGTGAACTTGCCTTCGAGCCGTTCCTTGTAGACTGCCTTGCCGGTGCGGGCTTCGTAACAGGTCAGGATGCCGGCGTCCGTGTGGACGTACAGGTAATCGCCCACGACGAGCGGCGAGCAGACGTAAGCGGCACCGGTTTCGTGCCGCCAGACCGGCTTGACCTCGCCCGTGCCGCCGGGCTTGACCGCCGCCAGTGGCCCATTCTTCCCGGATGCGACAAAGATCAGTCCGTGCGCCTGCACCGGTGACGGCGCCACCCATTGCCCCAGTCCGGGCAGCCGCCAGAGCGGCTTGCCCGTGTCCGCGTCGTAGCCGCGCAGCTCTTCCTGGGCGTTGACGATCAATTCCGACTTGTCGTTTCGCGAGACAATCACCGGCGTGCTCCAGGAGCGATAGACGCCCTGGCGAGAGGTCTTCCAGACTTCCTGGCCGGTCTTCACGTCGAGGGCAATGAGGAACGAATCGAACGAGGTGAAGCGGTCGCCGTCGTGGTCGCACACCAGGATGATGCGGTCGCGGTGTAGGATCGGCGACGTGGCCAGGCCGAGGTCGAGGTCGAACTCGCCGAACTGCTTCCGCCAGAGCAGTTTGCCGGCGAAGTCGTAGCACACCAGCCCGGCGTTGGCGAACCAGGCGACGACGTGCGTGCCGTCGGTCACGGGCGTGCTGGCGGCATGCCCGGTGACGGCGGAAGCAGTCTCCGGGTTCTGGTCGGCAACCTCGCGGCTCCAGAGCCGCTTGCCGTTGGCGCGGTCCAGGCAATGCACCACGCGCCGCTTGCCGGAGTCCAGCGCCGACGTGATGAACACACGCTCGTCCCAGACGATGGGCGACGACGAGCCTTCACCGGGAACCTCGGTATGCCAGCGGACGTTCTCGGTGCGCGACCAGCGCGACGGCAGCGAGGTTGCCGTCGAGACGGCGTTGCCGTCCGGGCCGCGCCAGCGCGGCCAGTTCTCCGCGCGGGCGGCGGTTGCCATCAGGCAAACCAGGAACAGACTGAGCCGGCCAGCGGCGTTCATGGTTACAGCATCGTCAGCGGGTGCTTGCGGTTCTTCAGCGGCAGTTCCTACTCCGCGCTTCAGCCGCCAACCGGCACGGTCCAACCCAGAATCTCGCCCACCATGCGCGGCTTGGCGGCCAGGATTTGCAACAGACGCAAAGCGGCTTGCGATGGCCTGCGCCGTCCCTGTTCCCAGCTGAGAACTGTCTTGGTGGAGACATTCAAAATACGGGCCAACTGGTCGGTCGATAACTCAAGGCGTTTTCGCAATCCCACGATTTCCCGAGCGGGCATCACTGGTGGAGGGCTGGGCACCGTAGTGGTGCGCAGAGCCAACTCGCCGCGCGCGTGGCGAATGCCTTGCTCCAGGCCGGTTTTCAGACGCTCGAAGAAGGGCTTGCGCCCAGTCGGGTTCTTCATTTCCGAGTCCTTGGGCGTCCGCTGGCCGCCTTAGGGCGTTGTCCAGGGAGTGATGGCCTGACCGCCCACAGTACGTCGGGCTTTCCAGCCCGCCAGGCAGCGCCGGTGATCTGCGGTGTCGTCGAGCGGGCGCAGCCAGCCACCGGCGCGACGTGTCGGGCTGGAAAGCCCGACGTACTTCAGGCAGCCACTCTCTGGACAAGGCATTAGTGGCCTCAGCCTTCAATTCATCGACGAGACGCCTCAGTTCTTTCTTTTCTTCCGGAGTGAGGTCATCCTGCTCATCCTTGCCGTAGGCGTCCAGAAGGTACAACCAATCCACTTCAGGAATGTGCAGATAGATGATTCTCGCGCCGCCGCGCTTCCCTTGCTGGCGGCTGGGATCAGGTATGCGCATTTTGCGGATGCCGCCGCAGCCCGGCATGACTCTCCCTCGTTCGGGCTCGTCCGCCAGGGATTGCTGCAATCGAGCGTAGGCGTCGTCCGCCATGCGCTCGACGATCCACTCGGTGAATCCGGGCAACTCGATGAACAGCTTGGGCATTATACCACGCTCACAGCATCGTCAGCGGGTGCTTGCGGTTCTTCAGCGGCAGTTCCACCGGCCCCTTGATGCGGTGCGATTCGTAGACGGCCAGGATCATCTCCAGCGCCGCCCGGCCGTCATACATGCTGCCGATGGGCTGGCGGTCCTTCTCGATGGCTTCCAGCAGGTCTTGCACGATCCAGACGTTGCCCTGACCCAGCCCACCGTCCTTCAGCGGTTCCGGCTGCCCAAGGCCGGCGCTGCTGATCTCCTGCCAGGCAGCCTTGCTCTTGCCGGGGAACCAGGTAGGGTCTTCGCTATAAAAGACCGGCGGCAGGCTGCCCGTGCTCAGCTGCACCACCCCCTTGCTGGTGTAAACGTGCAGGCCGAAACGGGCGTTGCCGGGGTTCGATTTCTGCGAGGCGAAGTAGCCGGTGGCACCGTTGGCGAAACCGTAGAGGGCGCTGATGCCGTTGCCCGCGATGGGGCCGACCATCTCCTGGCCTTCCTTCACATCGGCCTTCGTGACCGGCTTGCCGTCTTGCAGCACGCGGGCATAGCAGTTTTGCGGGTCGCCGACCAGGAAGCGCATCAGGTCCATCAGGTGCGTGCCCAGGACCATCAGGTCTTGCCCGCCGACGCGGGCATCTTCCTTGCCGCGAGCGCGGAGTTCGAGCACGTCGCCGAGCTTGCCGTCGGCCAGCAGGTCGCGCAGTACGCGGAGGCGCGGGCTGTAGCGCGTCTGGTGGGCCAGGGCGACCTTCAGGTGCTTCCGCTCGCAGGCCGTCACCATTTCGTCGGCCTCGGTCAGCGTGCGGCTGAAGGGCTTTTCGAGGAACATGTGCGCGCCGGCCTCGGCGCAGGCCAGCACCATGTCGCGATGGCAGTCGAGCCAGCGGTCGGCCACGCTGACGATCTGCGGCTTCTCCTTCTCCAGCATCTGGCGGTAGTCGGCGTAGGCGTTCTTGGCCTTGAGCCGCTCGGCCGCGGCGGCTCGGCCCTTCTCGTTCTCGTCCGCGACGGCGACCACCTCGACATTGTCGAAGGCTTTCCAGACGGTATCCAGGCCGTGGCCGTAGTTGCCCTTGCCCGTGCGGCCAATGACGGCGACCCGATAACTCTTCGGCATGGCTGGTTCCTCTCGGCGGGAATGGCGGCAAGCACCGTGGGGTGCAGGCCACTATACCGCCCGGTGGCGGGACTCGAAAGCAGTTTCGCGCAGCGCGAGCAGACCTGGTGCAGTCTGGAGCGGTCCGCCCAACGGCCCCGACGGTGGGTTGGTCTGGGGGTGGGTGAGGGGCAGTGAGCCCGGTGCGGCGGGGCGGGCGCA
>JAEUIF010001142.1 GCA_016795185.1 Planctomycetia bacterium
CCACGGGCGTACGGCCATCACGGCCATTCTCGCGGCCCGCCAAGCCGACACGGTGAAGCTCGCGGAGGCCGCTTGAGAAATCTGCCCGCGCCGGCAAGATTTCAGACATTAGCATTGCAAAGCCGTGGGCATGGCACCCAAGCCTCTGATCGAGCAAGATGTCTCTTGCAATTGCACCAGGACGGAGACAACGTCGCGGAGCGGTTCGCGCGTCTGGATTCGTTGCACCTGAAGTGCTTTACAGGTAAGGAGTTTTGGGGCCGCCACTCTGCCGGCGCGTTCAGCCGAAGAGCAGCAGGGTCTGACTGTCCGGGGGGCGGATGAACTCGCAGCCGATCAGGCAGGTATCGCCCTTGCGGCGAAAGTTGCGCACGACGACCTTGGTCCAGGGGGCTTCGCGCGGGGCGGTGCGCGGCCGGACCTGGAGGATCAGCCCGGCCGGCATTTCCTCCTCCTGCTCCAGTTCCACGCCCAGACCGCGTGTCGAGCGGTCCACGACGTAGCCGACGATGGGCTCATCCACGTTGCGTTCCGGAGCCAGCCAGACGGCCACCGGCGCGCCGCGCCGGCGCGGGAACGAACGCCGTTCGTAGGAACTGCCGTGGGAGAAGGGATCGCTGTCGGTGCCCGAGCGCGGTACGTCGCTGGGCAGGATCGAATGGCGTTCGACGTAGTCCGCATCATCCTCGCGCCGGCGCAGGAAGTAGCGCACGATGAGATAGATGAGGCCGGCGGTGAGCAGGCCCGCGCCCAGGGCAATGGGAATCGGCCATTGCTGGAGCGCGTGGCGGATTTCCTGGGTGAGCATGGTCGGTCGCTCGCCGGGGACGGGGACCAAGGCGTGCCTTACCGAAGTACGTCGGGCTTTCCAGCCCGACATGCGGCACCAGGGATTCCGCCGCGCCTGCTGGCTGTGTCCGTTGAAGCGGCGCGGCACGGTTCCGGCGCTGCGTGTCGGGCTGGAAAGCCCGACGTACAAGCATAGCCCAGAATGTCGTTGGGGAACGGCAAACCTGGACCGCTGGGAAGTGGAATCGCGGTGTGGGCAACGGGTTGCGCGGCCCTTTCAGGACATGATGAAAATCAACCCGGCCAGGATGGCCAGCGCGCCGAAGACGATCAGCACGGGCCAGTCGAACGCGGCCCCGACCAGCAAGGGCAGCAGGCCCAGCACCAGGAAGCCGACCTTCAGGGTCCGCTTCATCATCCAGTAAGCGAGCTTTTCGATGGCATGGTCCCTGACCACGGACCCAACCTTTTTCTGAACTTCATCCGGGGCGCAGGTTTCTTGCGGAGCCAGTGCGCCGGCCACCGGGATGAAGCCGGCGGCCAGGCAGGCGGTCTGCTTCATGAAGCTGTAGCGCACCACCAGGTCGCCCCGACGCAGGGCCGCCGCCGTGCGCCAGGCATCGACGATGCCGAACAACCAGAGGCCGCCGCTGACGACCGGCACCGCCCAGCCCAGCCGCACGAAGAACTGCACGACCGGATGCACCCAACCTTCGGGATCGGCCCAGCCGCCCGCCCACTGGAGCAACAGCCAGGACAGCAGCAGCACCCCGCCGACGCCGTAGGTGAGCAGCAGCAGCCAGAGGGCCTTGCCCAGCTGCCGGTTGTAGAACTGCCCGGCCCCGGTGAGCAGCACGGACCAGAACGCCGCGAGCCAGGGTTTCTTGTCGATCTCCGGCTCAACCGGCCGGTCCGGCCGCACCAGGGCCTGATAGATGCGATCGACGGCGTCATGGGCCGACTGGGCGGACTGCCCAACGCGGGAGTCCTTGACCGAGTTGACGAGGTCGTGCGGGTTCATGGCCGGAGGGTCTCGGATGGCCTGATGTACGTCGGGCTTTGCAGCCCGACAACCCGCGCCCGGGCCCAACGGTGCCGTGGGGCGGGCGCG
>JAEUIF010001157.1 GCA_016795185.1 Planctomycetia bacterium
ATGACACCGTGACGGGCGATCGACAGGGCGAACGCACCTTCGGACTCGTACCTGGTGAGGCCGGCAGCGGCGTCCAGGACTCGCTGGAAGTCGTTGCCGCTGGGCAAACTGGCCGGTTCATCGCTGGTCAACTCGCGGGCAATCTGTTCGAGTTGATCGCGGCCGGGCAGGTCATGGTGCAGCACCACGAACAGCCGCTCCAGTTCGACGGGAAGCTGGAGGATCGGCGAAATGACGACGATGAATGTCCGCTGCTGTTTCCCCGCAACGAGTTGACTGAACATAGTCTGGATCACTTCCGGGCTCGTCATGAACCTGTGAAAGTTGTGCAGGATCAGCAGGCTGGTGCCGTTCGGTTCCGCCAGCGCAGGCAGCGCGCGAAGGGCGGCCAGTGGATCACCAGCGGCCGCATCCTGCCGCTGGGCACCGTTGGCGGTCGGCAAGCGAAGACCGTTCGCCACGTCCCACACCGCGACTTTCCAGCGCTGCTCGCGGGCGTGGCGGACGATCTCGCGTTCCGCCTCATCGGGCTCGTGCGATACGAGGTAAATGCCCGAGAAGGCAGCGTTCACGTAATCGGTAAGCTGCTGGGTGAGTTGCATCGGGATGAAGTTCCTTTCGTGAAATAACAAGGCCCCCGGTGCCGAGACAGCACCAGGGGCCATCGAGATCGGTTGTGTTGGGCGAGTAGAAAACTACTCAGCACGAGAGAGTCGCCGGGAGGCCGAGCGATGGAAGCCCCCGGCCCATATCGATTGGCAGCTACTGCTGGACCTCGACTGGGTGGGTCAGTGAGGCGTAGGACTCGCTGGTGGGCCGGTCGCTAGTCTTCACACCGAGAGCCTCTTCCAGGAACTTGCTGGCCTGGAAGCAGTCGGTGCCAGCGTAGCCTTTGGTCTGGACTGTCGTCTCGCCCGTTGGGCTGACGATCACTTCGATGATGCGAGGCATGGAGTTCCTCCAGAAATGGTCTGCCGCGCCGGCAGCTATTTCACCGGGATGTACGCATTGAGGCCGACGACGATGGTCTTGCCGTTGACCTTCGCGGTCGTTGGCTTGTTGCCGTGGCTGGATGCCACCACCAGCGTCTTCCCGGTCTTGCTGATTTCCGGCCGTTGGTTCAGGTCGATCTCGACGATGAGCTTGTTGCCTTCGATGCGAGCAGTCATGGGTTCCTCCGGTAGAAGGTGATTGGTCCGCAGGGATCGCTACGGGTCAGGGCGGGCGAGCTGCCGCTCAAGGCGGGTAATGCGGGCCTGGGTTTTTTGAACCGTGTTGAAGGCGCGTTTCAGGCGTGCCTGCCAGCGCAGCAGAGCAGCTCGTTCACACTCAAGACGGACGCGCAGCTTCTGCACGCGGACGTGGTTGTTCGGGTCGGGCGGCTGGGTGGGCGGCCGAACGATGCGGCGACGCGGGGCGCTCATGGCTCAGGCTCCTTCCTGAATCTGGAGCCGGATCGAGCCGTCCTGGAGTTGGTGCTCGGTGACGACGTGACCCTGCTTCCTTGCTTCGATCCGGCACTTTTCGACCGCATACGACTGAAGGAACCGGTCGAGCTCGACCTGATCGCCCCAGTGGCCGGAAAAGTTGTCGGCCTTGACCTCGCCGCTCTGGATGTCGATGGCGATGGCGAACTTCCAGCCAGGCAGCTGCACGAGCAGGCCCTCGGCGGTCTGGCCGGCGTACATGGTTGCGGTGCCGTGGGTCGGCTCGGTGAGCCCAAGTCGGCGGCAGGCGACACTGATGGCGGCTGGATCGTGCAGGCGGGTCTTGATGCTGACGACGTGCGACAAGGTGGTCCTCCTCTTGAAAAAGAGGAAGGCACCCCACCCCGGCGTTGCCAGGATGCGGGTGCCTTCCTTATTACCTGTGCTTGTGGACGACGGGAACTGCTCAGCTGGCGACGGCGGCGGCCACTTCGTTGCCGGTGAACGATTCCCACGAATCGTGAAAGGAACGCCTGAGTTGGCTGCAGCGAGCCGGGCTAATCTTGAAGCGGCGGGCCAGGGCTTGGGTCCGTTCACCCTTCGCCATCTCGACGGCGATGTTGCGATCACGCCGGCTGTGGAGCGTCAACCACTCCGGGAAATCGCACCTGAACTGAACCTGGTCCGGGACAGACGAAACGGTATTGTCGGTCAGGGCCTCGGCCAGCGGATTCGTGTTCAAGGTCGAGATCTGCGGAAGACTGGCGACGGTGAATCCGTGACGCTGTTGGGCAGCGCTCGAAAGCGCGTCTTTCTTGGATTCGGCCCCACAAACACGCCGGCCAGAGCGGACCGCACGAGCGGCAAAGGTGGCTAGGGTGCTGACGAACTTCGACGGGTCCTTGCCGCGCTCTACGAGCCGCAACCACCACTTCCAGCAGAGGCTGACAACTTCGCTGACGCAGTCCGCCTTGCGGTGCCGGCACCGGACGAAGCGGTAGTAGCAGCGGGCATGGCGAACGATGCGTGGCACGGCGGTCAGGAACGCGGCCTGGACCTCAGCGACAGAACGAGATGGCACAGCTGATGCGATCATCGGGAATGATCTCCGGAGGGACCATCCCCGCAGGGACGGCCCGGTTCAATGGAACCTGGACCGCCCCTGGCACCGTGCCGGGCGGTGCTAGTGGCCAGCCCGCGTCGGGTACGCAGGTGGCACTTTATGATGACGCATTTCTGGGCTGTTTTCGTGTTCACCGTGCCGGGCGGGTCTCGGCGAGGCTTTACGGAACTGCCAAGCTGGACATGACTACCGGCGGCAGGGATAATCCTCTCCACCTGCATCCCAGAGCAACGGCAAGGATCAGCTGAAGCCCAGTCGATGCCCGGCCCGGAGGGTTGTCGTGTTGTCGTGCCTTCAACGAGAGACACCGAGACAGGTGGTTTCACGGACGATGAACCCAAAAAACGGCGAGTTGCCGGACTGCTTTGGCTTCCGTAGCGGTGCGCGCGGCACCCATTCCAGCCGCACCATCATGCTGGCCGAACTGCGCTTGCTACTCGCCAGCCGGCCGGCCACGGCCAGCAAGGCCGCCTATCGGTCCGCGATCATCGAGGACAACGTGCTTGGCAAGAAGACGGTGACGACCCGCCGATTGACAGCCAAACGCATGGGGGAGCTTTACGCACTCGATCCCCAGGTGACAGTCTTTCGACTGTTGCGCCATTTCTGGGACCTGGATCAAGAAGGCCGACCTCTGCTGGCTTTCCTGTGCAGCAGTGCCCGCGATCCGCTTCTGCGCCTGACGGCGGAGCCGATCTTCCAGGCCAATGAAGGGGACGTGGTGCCGAAAGAATCGCTGGAGAAGGCCATCGACGAGGCCGCGCCGAACCGCTTCAACCCTGCGATTGCTCAGGCGATTGCCCGGCGAGCTTCTTCTTCATGGACGCAATCCGGGCATCTCACGGGCCATGTTATCAAGAAGCGCAGCCGCCCGGCCGTGACGCCCGCAAATGCGGCCTATGCCTTGGTACTGGGCTACCTCACGGGAGCGCGCGGCCAGATGCTCCTCAATACGGTCTGGACCCAGCTGCTCGATGTGCCGATCGAGCGCGTCGCAGCCCTGGCGGCGGAAGCCTCGCGCCGAGGTTGGCTCAACTATCGGCAAGTCGGCAAGGTCATCGACATCCAGTTTCCTGACCTGCTGACCGCCGCCGAGAAGGAGATGCTGCGTGGCCAAGATTGACGATCTCCTGCACAACTATGCCAGGCAGGTGGCGATGCCCTGGGATCGCAAGATCGCCGGCGCACAGCGCGTCTGGTTCGCGGTCTATGACAAGTCGGACGAACGTCGGGTGCGTGCTCGAACTGCCGATTTCGAGCTGCGAACCAAGGAGGCTGGCCACGGCTGGGTGCTGCACGATTGCACCGAGACGTTCGCCCAGTGGCTGGCTGGCCGGAAGTACCGGGACAGCTATTTCGAGAATCCGGAACACCTGGAGGCGGCGCTCGGCAACTTTCGAGAGGCCGTGGTCCAGCAACTCCAGGTCGCTCTCACGCATGAATCGGTCAACGAAGATACGGTCGTCGCCGTGCAAGGGATTGCATGTCTCTTTGGGTTCGTCCGCGTGTCCGAGGTGGTGAACGCGGTGGAAGCCAGCATCCGGGGCCGGCTGCTCGTCTTCTTCCCGGGTGAATACGCCAATAACAACTACCGGCTTCTGGACGCCCGCGACGGTTGGAACTACCTGGCGATCCCCATCACCCCGTACCAGGGAGCGAACGTCGAATGAAGAACCGGGAAGTCTTTCACAAGGACCCAGCCACCCTGACCTTGCTCAACAACGGCGTCGCCAAGGTCGCCGATGTCGAGTCGGCGGAGCAGCTGCGCACTCTGCGCTTCGAGCTGACGACGTTCGTCTGCGAGGGGGAATATGAACGCGGCCTATGTGTGATCCTGGAGACGTTCCTGAAGAACCTGGGCAAGGAGAAGCCGGAACAGCCGGCGGTGTGGGTCAGCGGCTTCTACGGCAGCGGCAAGTCCCACCTCGTCAAGATGCTGCGATATTTCTGGGTAGACTTCCCGTTCCCAGAAGACGGTGCCACCGCGCAGGGGCTGGCGCATCTCACGCAGCCGGTCAAGGATCATCTGAAAGAGCTGACCATCGCCGGCAAGAAGTTTGGTCTGCACGCTGCCTCCGGCACGCTCGGCGCCGCCGCGCGCGGCAACGTGCGGTTGGGCCTGCTCTCAATCATTTTCCGCTCCGCCGGGCTCCCTGCCGAATACTACAAGGCCCGCTTCGTGATGTGGCTCAAGGCCAAGAAGTTGCTGGAAGCGGTGGAAGCGAGCTTGCAGAAGGCCGGCACCACGCTTGCGGAAGAGCTGCAGGACATGTACGTCTCGCCGCCGCTGGCGAACGCGCTTCTGGCGGCCGAATACCCCAAGGTTACCGACGTGTCCATCGACGACATGGTGACGGGTATTCGCAAGGCGCTGACCGTGGGCAAGAAGTTCCCCTGCACCCTGCTGGCCCTCGATGAAATCCAGCAGCAGATCGGCGAGGGTGCCGATGCCGCCGACCGTGCTTACGAGATCCAGGAAATTGCCCAGGCTTGCTCCGAACGGTTCGAGGGCAAGCTGATACTCGTGGGCACTGGGCAGTCCGCATTGTCGGGCACCCCGTTGTTGCAAAAGCTGCTGGGCCGCTTCCCGGTGCAGATCAACCTGCTCGACACCGATGTCGAGGCCGTCACCCGCAAGATGGTTCTGGCCAAGAAGCCAGACAAGAACCAGGCCATAGCGGAGGTATTTGCCCAGGCGCAGCACGAAGTCCCTCGTCATCTGAAAGGCACGCAGATCGAGCCGCGCTCCGAGGATCATCAGATCTTTGTCGTCGATTACCCGCTCCTGCCGGTGCGGCGGCGCTTCTGGGAACGCTGCCTCCGGGCAGTGGACAAGGGCGGCACGGCGGCTCAGTTGCGGTCGCAGCTGCGGATCGTGCTCGAAGCCGTCCAGGAGAATGCCGACAAGCCTTTGGGCCATGTCATTCCGGCCGACGTGCTCTTCGACCAGAAGTCATCCGAGATGCGCCAGACCGGCGTGCTTCTGGCCGAAATTCACGAGCGCATCTTGAAGCTGAAGGACGGCACACCGGACGGCTTGCTCAAGTCGCGGATGTGTGCCTTGATCTTCCTGATCAACAAGCTGCCGCGTGAGACCGGCGCTGACCTGGGCATCCGCGCCAATGCCGATGTGCTCGCCGATTTGCTGGTCGAGGACCTGAAGTCCGGTGGCAATGCCCTGCGCATGCAGATACCCCAGCTCCTCACCAAGCTGACCCAGGATGGCGTGCTGATGCCGGTTGGCGACGAGTACCGCTTGCAGACGACCGAGAGCACGGCTTGGAACCGGGACTATCAGCAGCGCTTCGGCGACCTCCACAGCGACGGTAGCTGGCTGAGCAACAAGATCAGCGAGGTATTGTCGCAGCAATGCCAGGAGCGACTGAAGGACGTGAAGCGGGTGACGCAAGGTGACAGCAAAGAGCCGCGCAAGCTGGAGTTCTTCTTCGGCGCCGAAAAACCCAGCTCCGACGAGGGCACGCTGCCGGTTTGGATTCGCAACGGCTGGACCGACACCGAGAACGCCGTCCGCGTGGATGCGCTCAAGGACAGCACCGACAGTCCCACCATCTACGCCTACATCCAGAAGGTAGCCGACGCCGACCTGAAGAAGGCGCTCGCCAGCCACCAGGCGGCCCGGGAAACGCTCGACGCCCGTGGCACGCCCTCGACGGATGCCGGACGGGAAGCCCAGTCGGCCCTCGAAACTCGCCTCAAGGCCGCCGAGAGTGACGTCAAGGCCGCCGTGGACCAGATCTTCCAGACCGCGCTGGTCTTTCAGGCCGGCAGCAACAACGACGTGAACGGCACCGATCTCGCCAACAAGATCGAGGAAGCCGCCGATACCTCGCTGACCCGGCTCTATCCGCAGTTTGGCATGGGCGACAATCCCAAGTGGGACACCGTCATCACCCGCGCGAAAGGTGGCGCTGCCGACCCACTCAAGCCGCTGGACTACGACAGCGACACGAAGAGCCATCCTGTCTGCTCCAAGGTCGTGGCGTTCGTAGGCAAAGGCAAGAAGGGGGCGGATGTCCGCAACCATTTCGGGGGGAAAGGCTATGGTTGGCCAAAAGACACGATCGACGGCGCCCTACTCGCCCTTTGCGCCGCCGGCAATATGCGCTGCAGTTTTCAGAGCAAGAAACTGGAAGTGAAGCAGATTGAGCGTACCAAGATCAATCAATGTGATTTCCAGGCCGAAGACATTGAGCTGATTGTTCCGCAGAAACTGGCCATTCGCGGGCTTTTTCAAGAGACTGTCGGCCTGAACTGCAAGCCTAACGAAGAAGCCAACGTAGCTACGCAGTTCATCCATGCGTTGCGCGACCTGGCTGCCAAAGCCGGTGGCGCGGCGCCGTTGCCCGCAGCACAGGAAACCAAGCATCTGGAAGAGATCGCCGGCCAGGCGGGTAACGCCAAGCTGATGGAGCTATTCAATCGGCGTGAGCAACTCAAGGTTGAAGCCAAGACCTGGCGGAGCAACGCCGAGCTGGTCGCCAAGCGCCTGCCCCGCTGGAGCGAACTGGAGCGGCTGCTGCACCATGCCGCTGGCCTTCCAGTTCACGCCGAGGTCAAGCCGCAAGTCGACGCCATTTGTGAACACCGCTCTCTGCTGGCGAGCCCTGACCCGGTGCCGCCACTCTGCCATGCGCTCACCGAGGCTATGCGCACGTGCCTGGTGCAAGCTCATGCCGAGTTCAAGAAAGTCCACGAGAAGCAGATGCTCGACCTGACGTCAGCGCCGGTCTGGCAGCAGTTGCAGGAGAACCAGCGCACGGAGCTGCTCGCGCATTTTGACTTGAACAACATACCGGCCATCCAGACCGGCACCGAGGCTGAGCTGATCGCAAGTCTGGACCGCCGCCCCCTGAATCAGTGGAGTACCTTGCGGGACGCCCTGCCGCAGCGCTTTCAGAACGCCCTGGTCGGGGCCGCCAAGCGGCTGGAACCCGAGGCCGTTCCCATCGATTTGCCGCACGCCACCTTTAAGAAGATCGAAGATTTCGACGCCTGGGCAGCCCAGGTTCGCCAAGAAGTGCAGAAGAAGCTGGACGAAAAACCACCCCGGCCTGTCATTGTT
>JAEUIF010001183.1 GCA_016795185.1 Planctomycetia bacterium
GCAACGAGTTCAAGGCATCAAAGCGTCCACAACCGGCTTGCAAACGGGGCAGGGAAGACCAGCCCCAGCATACCCCGAACGCGACCTTTTTTCATGCGTTTCAGGTGAACCCACGGTCATGACGACTTCGCAGAAGCGTGGAGCAGCCTATCGCAGCGCATGCATCACTTCACCAAGCAGGAACGACGCCAGGTTCGCCCCGGTGATGGCGGCGAAGTCGCGTCCCATCGACCGCTTGCCCCACGCTTCCACCGTGCCGAACGCCAGCCAGAACAGCAGGCACTCCGCGACCGGCGCGAAGGTCTCGGCGACCAGCAGGTATTGCAATCGCTGCGAGTGCATGTCGAATAGCAAGGGCAGGACCAACACGACGATGGGGTAGGTGCAGGCGGTCAGCCAGAAACCGGCGAAGATGCGGACCTTCCAGGAGTGCGACGGCGACAACCCGAACCAGAGGATGGGCGTTTCGATGGCGACCGTCGTCAGGTAGCCGAAGGGCAGGAACGACCAGAGTTCGGCAGGGTTCATGGAGGTAAAAACTCCCCCCGCTTACGCGGGAGGCTCGCCGCATCTCAAAGCGCCCGTAGCAGGAACGGCGCTTCCGCCAGCACATGGAACAGCGCCAAGGTGAAGTAGATGTCGCGCGTGAGCGGATAGTCCGCCAGGAAGCAGGCCCAGAGCGCCAGCACGACCAGGGCGCTGACGCCGAGCACGCAGGCCAGCCCGGTACGCCAACTCGGCGAGCGCCAGGCCATCGGCACCGACGACAGGTCCCACGGCGCGGTCTTCAAGCCCACCAGCGGAATGGCCAGCACCCAGACGGCGTAGTGCAACGCTTCCAGAAACGTATGCGTGGCGACCAGCAGATGCGGGGAGATGCCTTGCAGGATGTCCGCGCCCGCGTGGCGGGTGACGCGCACGGTCAGGGCGTCGTCGCCGGGCAGCGGCGGCGCGTCGGCCAGCTTCCACCAGAGGACGCCCAGCACCAGGGGCAAGCAGGCCAGGCAGGCATGGTACGCGGGCCGCCATGCGGGCCGGCTGCGGCGCAACTCGCGGTCGAGAATCCAGAGCGCGATCAAGGGGTGCAGGTAGACCAGGCCCAGGTCCCAGGCCAGCGGCGTCAGCCAGTTGACCGCCAGCAGGGCGCAGGCCACGGGCAGGGTCCAGAACCAGTCGCGGCACGGGCGCTGCCGGCTGCGCATCTGGATCAGCACCACCAGCCAACCGATGAGCAAGGTGTTCCAGAGAGCGATGGCGGTCAGCCAGCCGTCGCGCTCCCAGGCCAGCGCGTCGCCCAGCCAGGGCAGCGCGGCAAACGATGCGGTCAACCCCAGGATGCCCGCGAAGGAAATCAGGAAGTACGGACGCAGCTTGCCCCAGCGGCCGGGCATCCGCGCCATGAAATAACGAATCTCGATCCAGTTGTGCGGGCCGGCGAAGAGAAAGACCGTGACAATGGAGAAGCCGAGCGGCGCCCAACCTGCCAGGAAAGCGCAGGCTGCCATCAACGTCAGCGTGGCGATGGCGAACAGGTGCCGGGACGCCAGGCCGTTACCGGCCGGGCGTTCCAGCGGCAGGAAGGTCAGCACCTGGCTCATGGGATGCTCGTTTCGGAGCGCGTCGTTTCCTGGTCGGCGGCCTTGTCGCGCCGGACCAGCCAGTAACCCACGGCCGCCAGGGCAGCAGTGAGCGACAACCCAGCGATGACCGTGGCCACCATGCCCGCGGTGCTGCGTTCACCGTCGAACGGGTAATCCGGCGGGCGGATGTCCGCGAAGACTGGTTCGACCAGCAACGCCAGGGCAGCCAGGGTCAGTGCGGCAACCAGCGGCAGATTCATGACAGATTCTCCAGGAAGCGGAAGTGCAACCGGCGTCGGCCGTGTTGCTTGCTTCAGGAAGGAGGCCGCGAGCGCAACGGAGGTTCACCGTCGTCCACCAAGTACGTCGGGCTTTCCAGCCCGACACGCAGCGCCGGAAACAAGTGGTGGAGGCCAATCGCTGGCGCTTCATGTCGGGCTGGAAAGCCCGACGTACTTGGTGCGTGTCCGGCAAAAACGATTCGTCGCCGCAGTTACTGCAATTCCGCATCCGTCGGCTTGACGGGAGCCTTCTTGTCCGGCACCACGGGCAGCGCGCCGCCCGGAGCGGGCTTGATGAGGCGGTCGGGCAGCGGCACGGGGGCCGGCAGCGGCACCGGCGGCGGGGCCGGGATGCCAATGCCGCCGGGGTTGCCGGGGACCGCAGCGCCGTTGCCGGCCATCTTCGTCACCTGCGACTTGTGCAGCACCAGCTTGACCGCGTCGCCCTGCTCGACGATCTCGATGACGACCCGGTCGCCGTTGTTGGCGAGCCGTTCCGGAGGCAGGGGAGCCGGAGCCTTGTTGGCCCAGGCCACCGCGCCGCCCGCGGCCAGCAGGCCGAGCACGGCCAGGACGACCGCCGCCAGCTTGCCGCCGAGAATGCCGCGCGAACGCACCACCCAGAGGCCGGTGAAGGCCAGCGACAGCGTCAGGAACAGGCCCGCCAGCACGGTCGGCAGGCGCGACGGCTGGTGGGCGGCCACGGCGTCGCCGTTGTTGGCGTCGATGGCGGCCTTCATGTTGCCGGCGAACTGCTTCGGAATCACCAGCTTGGCCGGAGCGGGCTTGCCGTCCACCACTTCAATGACCATCGGCACCGATTTGTCGGCGGCCGGTTGCGGGGCCGGGATCGGCGGCCGGGGCCGCGGGCCGGGGCCGATATCGGCCCGCACCACCGAATGTCCAGTCAGCAAGACGACCGCGATTGCGCAGAGCCAGTTCTTCATCGTGGGTTTCCTTTTCGTGCGTTGGTTGCCGATCCTCGTTTCCGGGCACCCGATGCGGCAACAACATCCCAGTAACCAGACGAGGCGGCCCGCCGCGCGGATTGGAGAATTTCGCTCCCCCGCCAAACTTCAGTTGCAGTTGACATTCCGCAGCGCGGTTTGAACTGTCGCCCGCGGCTCGTCGTACTACATGCTGGAACTTGCCCCGGTTGCGTCCCCGGCAGGACTGGACTGCCTTGCCGAGTCAAGGCCAACAGGCCGATTTCACCACCGCTGTGTAACGGTGGGGCCAATTTCGATTGACTGGTTGGAATCGTTGGCAACAATATAGGGAGAGGCGCGCCGTCGTCCGCTTCCCGCTCCGTCGGACCGACTCGCCGCCGCTGTTTCGCTTCCGCCGCTCGGTGCCAACATTCGTGCCGAAAGGATCAGTGACCATGACCAAGGCGATCGTGAAGGGCTTGCTCGGATGCAGCCTCTGGACCCTGCTCGCCGGGGCCTTCGTCTGGGGCGCGGATGAAGCGCCCAATGCATACGTGGTGCTGGTCGGCATCAACGACTACGCCGACAAGAACATCAAGCCGCGCAAGCACGCCGAGGCCGACGCCCAGGCGCTCTACGACCTGTTCACCAACAAAGACTACCTCGATACCGACAAGGCCAACGTCAAGCTGCTGCTGGGCAAGAAGGACGACAAGCGGCCGAGCGAAGTCGCCACCAAGGACAACATCCGCAAGGCGCTGAGCTGGGCCGTCGGCAACGCCAAGCCCGGCGATGCGGTCATCTTCGCCTTTCTCGGCCAGGGCGGCCCGATCGGCGACCGCACCTGCTTCTTCGCCGTCGATAGCACGTTCAAGGATCGCGCCAAGAACGCGCTGCTGGCCTCCGAGATCGAGCAGGACATGACCCAGCTGAAATCGCAGCGCTTCGTGGCCCTGTTCGACCTTCACTTCAAGGGCTGGGAAAACCCGGACAAGACGCCGGTCGCCGAAGCCAACCCGATGGACCTCTACAAAATCTTCCTCGGCAACGAGGAGAAGGAAGACCACCAGCCGACGCCCGGCCGGGTCGTGCTGCTGGCCACCAACGGCATGACGCAGTCGCTCGACCTGGAGAAGAACGGCGTCTTCACCCATGCGGTCCTCGCCGCCCTCAAGGGCGTGGCCGACAAGGAAGGCTACGAGCCGGACGGTGTGGTCACGGTCGATGAGCTGACCAACTACCTCGAAAAGGAAGTGCCCGAACTCTGCCGGACGCACGGCAAGACCAAGGCCGAGAAGGAGCAGTTCCACCACGTGCTGGGCGGGAAGTCGAATCACTTCGAGATTACCCGCAACCCGGCGGTCCACGGCAAGGCCCAGGAGCGGATCGCGAAGTTCGTCGCCCTGGCCAAGGACAAGAAACTGCCGGCTGACGTGGCCGACGAGGGCGTCCGCCTGCTCGGCCGCATGCCCAAGCTGCAAGCCCAGCAAGACCTGCGCAAGCAGTACCAGAAGCTGGTGGACGGCACCCTGACGCCCGACGCCTTCACCAAGGAGCGCGAGAACATCCTCGCCGCCATGAAGATGAAGCGCTCGGAAGCCGTCAGCTACGCCACCAAGGTCATGCAGGCGACCTCGATGGTCAAGGAAGGCTACTGGAAGCCCCTGAACCTCGGCGAGATGGTGGACTGGGGCGTGCGCGGCCTGTACCGCCGCATCGAGGAAAAGAACATCCCGCAGGACGTGAAGGACAAGCTGGCCAAGGTCAAGGACCTCAAGGAAACCGACCTGCTCCAGTTGCTGGCCGACGTGCGCGAGAAGATCGGCAAGCGCGAAGACCTGAACGATGACCGCGACGTGGAAATCACGATGCAGACGTTGATGGCCCGTCTCGATCCGTACAGCACCTTCATCGATCGCGAGACGCTGGCCCAGTTCAAGCGCGACACCCAGGGCCAGTTCACCGGCATCGGCGTGCAGATCCGCAAGGAAACCACGCGCGATCAGCTGATCGTCGTCACCCCGCTCAAGGGCAGCCCGGCCTACCGCGCGGGCGTCAAGACCGGCGACGTGGTCACCACGATCATCCGCGAGATGGACAGCAAGGGCGTCAAGCTGCCCAAGCCTGAAGTCATCCCGACCAAGGGCCTGTCGCTGTCCGACGCGGTCAACAAGATCCTGGGTGAAGCCGGCACCGACGTGAAGATCGTCGTCGAGCGCGAAGGCGTCGAGAAGCCGATCGAGTTCAAGATCACCCGCGGCCGGGTCGAAGTCGAGACCGTGCTGGGCCACAAGCGGAAGTCCGACGACGAGTGGGACTTCACGATCGACCCGGCCAGCAAGATCGCCTACATCCGCCTGACGCAGTTCGCCCGCAACAGTTATACCGACATGCGCAAGGTCGTCACCCAGCTGGAGAAGGACGGCATCAAGGGCCTGGTGCTCGACCTGCGCTTCAATCCGGGCGGCTTGCTGCCCAGCGCCGTCGATATCTCCGACATGTTCATCGACGACGGCGTGATTGTCAGCATCCGGCACCGCAGCGGTCGGGAGGACAGCTACACCGGCGAGCATCAGGGCAGCATGCTGACCTTCCCGATGGTCTGCCTGGTGAACGGCCAAAGCGCTTCCGGCAGCGAGATCGTCGCCGCCTGCTTGCAGGACCACGCCCGCGCTATCGTCATGGGCGAGCGCAGCTACGGCAAGGGCAGCGTGCAGAACATCGTCGACTTCAAGCCGACGGCGGGCCAGATCAAGCTGACCACCGCCACCTTTTGGCCGCCGAGCGGCAAGAACCTGAACAAGGGCAGCACCAAAGGCACCGACGAGGAAGACTGGGGCGTGCGGCCGAACAAGGGGCACGAACATGCCCTGACGCGGGCCGAACGCGACCAGCTGTACGAACACCTGCGCGACGTGGAGATCATCCCGCGCCGCGACGCCCCGGCCCCGAAGGAGCCGAAGGCCGAGTTCAAGGACAAGCAGCTGGAAGCGGCCCTGGACTACCTGCGCGGGCACATCAAGTCCGCCGCCAAGCCGCCACTCAAGAAGGCTGGTTGAGCAACTGACCGCCCCCTCTCCCGCCAGGGGAGAGGGGAAGTATGAAATAACCCGTACAGGCCCGCGAGCCGTCACTCGCGGGCCTGGTTTCTTTTCCGGGACGGTTTGCCGGCTCAAGTTCCGTGGCGCATGATTGCTGGGCAGCCCGCGAGAGGCGCGAACGGCTGCCGACCGCCGCCTATCTCGTGCGCCAAGCGTCCCGTTCGGGACTTCTGGGGAACCATTCATGGCCCGTAAATCACTGCTTCTGTTAACCCTGGTCTCCAACCTGGGTCTGTTCGCCGGCTGCCAGAGTTCAAATTCGTGCGGCCCCCGGCAGTCGTTCTTCTCGCGCCTCTTCGGCCCGCGCGAGGAATGCTGTGAAGTGATGTCTCCTTGCTGCGAAGGGCCGATGATGATGGACGCCGGCCCCATGCTGGCCGCGCCGCCCGCCGTGGCCCCCGCCAACGGCCTGGCCCCGCAGAACGCGATGCCGCCGCTGGCCCCCGCGCCGCGCCTGGTGCCGCAACCGCAATCGCAGCCGCAGGCGTATTCGCCGACGGCCATCAATCGCTGAACAGTTACCGCAAATCACCCGAAAACGGCGCACCGGAGCTTCCGGTGCGCCGTTTTCGTTTTTTTGAAACGAACGACCCCCGCCGCGACGTAGTGCTGATGCAAGGAGCGGTCGTCCAGCGTTCGCAAGTACGTCGGGCTTTCCAGCCCGACTCCAAGCGCCGGAACCAGAGAAGGCTGTGGAGCGGGCGCGGTCAGCAACGGGCGCAGCGTGTCGGGCTAGAAAGCCCGACGTACTTCATACAGGCACTCCCTGGACCGTACAACAGGTCGGCTGTCCTCCGCGACAGCCCCCGCCGACCGGGGTTTGTCCCCGCAGCGCCGCCTCCCCGACCTTCCTGCCAGGAGACTCCGCCATGTTGCAGCTTTTCGGCCCGGGCGCTCGTCTGTGCGACGGTGTGGACCGCCGCGAGTTTCTGCGCGTCGGCGGCCTGGCGCTGGGTGGCTTGAGTCTTCCGGGGTTGCTGCGTGCGAAGTCGCCGGCGGCAGGACAGAAGCGGACGCGGGCCAAGAGCATCATTCAGCTGTACATGTGGGGCGGGCCGTCGCAGCTCGAAACCTTCGACCTGAAGCCCAATGCCCCGGACGGCATTCGCGGCGACTTCCGACCCATCGACACTCGCGTGCCCGGTGTCCGCATCTGCGAGCACCTGCCGCGCCTGGCAAAGATGACCGACCGCTTCGCCATCCTGCGTTCGGTGACGCACACGGGCACGAATCACGGCACCAGCGCCTACCACATGCTCACCGGGCACATTCACTTCGCGCCCGGCACGCTGCGACATCCCTCGCCGAACGACTATCCGAGCGTCGGCTGCGCGGTCGGTAAGTACGGCCGACAACCGGCGGACGTGCCCGCTTGCGTCGCGCTGCCGGGCGTGCTGGTCGATGGCGACGGTGGCGAGGTGCCCGGCCAGGGACCGGGATTGCTCGGTCAGCGCTGGGCGCCGTTCCGCGTCGAGGGCGATCCCAGTCAGCCCGATTTCTCCATCGACACGCTGACCTTGCCCGCCGACCTGAACCGCCGCCGCTTGAACGGCCGCATGCGTCTGCAAAGCGCCCTCGAACGGCACGGCGAACAGCTGGCCCGGTTGCCTGACGCGGCGCAAATGGACAGTCATTACGAGCGTGCCTTCCGCTTGCTGCAATCCGAGCGCGCCCAGCGGGCGTTCGATCTGTCCAGCGAACCGGAAAAGTCGCGCGAACGATTTGGCAGCCACTATTTCGGCCAGAGTTGCATCCTGGCGCGGCGGCTGGTTGAAGCAGGCGTGCCGTTGGTGACGGTCTACTGGGGCCGCGGCGCGCCGGGCGCGCCCGGCAACTGGGACACGCACGGCAACAACTGCGAAACGCTGAAGAACTCCCTGCTGCCGGTCTTCGAGCAAGCCTACACGGCGTTGCTGGATGACCTGCACCAGCGCGGCCTGCTCGACGACACGCTGGTAATGTGGTTCGGCGAATTCGGCCGCACGCCGCGCATCAACAAGAACGCGGGCCGCGATCACTGGGGCTTCTGTCAGTCGGTGCTGATGGCCGGCGCGGGCGGGCGCGGCGGCCAGGTCTACGGCAGTTCGGACGGCTCCGCCGCTTACGCCGCCGAATTGCCCGTCAGCCCCGATGACCTGGCGGCGACGGTATTCGATTCCCTGGGCGTCCAGCTCGACCAGGAAATCCACGACGCCCAGGGCCGCCCGCTGCCGCTATGCCGGGGCAAACCGATCACTGGCCTATTCTGATAACCGTTCGTAGTTCCGCCTTCAGGCGGCGAGTCGCTCGACCGCCTGAAGGCGGAACTACGAACCAGGTCACCGGGTAATCTCCCAACAAATAGAGCGCCGAGACGAATGGAGAGTTTTCGTCGCGGCGCTCCTCATTCTCCGTCCAGCCCCGCTTACTGGCAGCCGCCCATGAACAGGGTCGCCAGCAGCACGATGGGCAACGGCAGCCCCAGCAGCAGGGCAATCAGGCCCCAACGCAGGTTGCCAGCTCGTTCGATATTGTTGCGCAACATCATGTATCTCCCTTCAAATTGTCAGGTAATGGCCGCACTCCTCGGAACCGCGGCCGGTCACTGTGGAACGTTATTGCAAGTGGCGTGCCAGAGCCGGGCCGGGCGTTCCCGCCACCTGGGCTGCCGTATAGATTGCCATAAAACAAAGACTTCGGGCGGTCGCGGGCTTCTTCAGTCCGGCACGCCTGCCCCAATCGGCAAGGAACTTCTCATGGCTGCGATTCTGAACATCCACCGGGACGGTGAACCGTTCACGATGGGCGACACCACTTCCCGGGTGCTGGTCTCGCCCCGCATGGGTGCGCGCTTCGTGACGTTCAATTACATTCGCTACGGCCCGAACGCGGAATTTCCGCAGCACCTGCACGATCATTCCGAGGACGTCTTTCTGATTCTCGAAGGCACTGGCTGGCTGCGCGAAGGCGAGAAGCGGACCCCCATTGGCCCCGGCGACGTGGTCTTCGTGCCGCCGGGCGAAATCCACGGCACCATCGCCGGCCCCGAAGGCATGGTGGTCATCAGCTGCCAGGGCCCGCCGGACGCCAAGCTCTACACGGGCGAGCGAGACAGCTCCCGGCAGCGCGAGCCGACTGGAGCATCATGAAACGAGAGACGGCTCGCAGCCGTCCTTGTTCGCCCGTGCTCGTGCGGTACAATCGACCTATTGGACGATGGTGCCGCACGAGCGTTTCTATTCATGAGCGAACCGCGCATCACGCTGACCGTCTTGCCGGCCGAGGCGCAGCCCGCCGCCTGGCAGGGCTGGCAGCCGTTGACTCCGTTACCGCCGCCGGAATACGGCGGCCCCGATCTCGATGCGCCCGAACCGCTCGAACCGCAAGGAGCGTATGGCGTCGAAGTGGCGAAACCGCCAGCGGCACCCGTAGCTGCGAAGCCGCTAGCGGCCGTGGAACTGCTAGCTCCCGCCGGGGGTCCGGAGGCTGCGTTCGCGGCGTTTCACTACGGCGCGGATGCGATTTATCTCGGCCTGAAAAAGTTCTCCGCCCGCGCCGAGGCCGAGAACTTCACGCTGGAAGAACTCGACGAAATCACCGCCTACGCGCACAGCTTGCAGCCGCGCCGCCGGGTGTTCGTCACCATCAATACCTTGATTCGCCAGGACGAAGTCGCGGAATTAGTGGAAACGGCGGCCGCGCTGGCCGAGATCGGCGTCGATGCGCTGATTATTCAAGACCTGGGCGTTTATCACCTCGTCCGGCGGTATTTCCCCGCACTGGAACTGCACGCCAGCACGCAACTCGCCGTACACAACCGAGCGGGCGCGGCGATCCTGCACCGCCTGGGCTTTCAGCGCGTGGTGCTGGCGCGCGAGCTGACCTTCGAGGAAGTGCGCGACATTACCGGGCAGGCGGGCGTCGAAACAGAAGTCTTCATTCACGGCGCGCTGTGCTACTCCTACAGCGGGCTGTGCCTGTTCTCGTCGCAGACGCTGGGCCGCAGCGGCAACCGGGGCAAGTGCGCCTACTCCTGTCGCGATTCCTACGACGTGACCGGCGCCCCCGCGACGCTGCGCGACGGCAGCGAGGTCAAGCGCGACCCCCGTCAGGGTTTTCCGTTCTCCATGAAAGACCTGGCGCTGCCCGATCACATTCCGACGCTGGGCGCGGCTGGCGTGTCCTGCTTCAAGATCGAGGGCCGCAAGAAAAGCCCGCTCTACGTCGCCACCACCACGGACTATTACCGCAAACTGCTCGACGGCCGGCTGCGGTCCGAGGAACGCCCGCAACTCGAAGCGGACATGCAGACGGTCTTCAGCCGGCCGTGGACCGGGCTCTTTCTGCATTCGCACAAGGACAAGGAAGTGGCCGACCGCGATACCGTGGGCCATCGCGGCACCCTCATTGGCAGGGTGGAACAGGTCCAGGTCGGTCCCGAACCCCGGCTGCGGTTTCGCACGGGCCGGGCGCTCGAACGCCACGACGGCTTGCAAGTGGACTTGCCGACGCTCGGCAAGCCATTCGGCTTCGCGGTCGAACGGCTCTGGGTGGTATCGCCGGGCAAGCAGGGCAAACGCCAGGACGTCATCACCGCGCCGGCCGGCGCGCTGGTGGAAGTCAGCCTGCCGCGCGAGCATCCGGAATTGCCGCGCGGCGCGCCGGTCTATTGCTCATCGTCGCAGGCGGTCAAGCAGCGCTATCGGTATCAGCGGCCCAAGCCGGGCCTGTATCGGGTGCGCCGGCCCGTGGAAGTAGCGGTGACGGTGACTGCCGAGGCCGTGACCGCGACGGGCCGCGTGGCGGGCGTGGAAGTCAGCCGCAGCGTGACGGGGAGCTTTACCCCGGCCCGCGAACCAGCAGCGCTACAGGCTGCGGTGCAAAGCGCCTTCGACAAACTCGGCGACACCGGCCTGGAACTGGCGAGCCTGACGCTGCACAACGACGCCGGCCTGTTCGTGCCGGTGTCGCGCTTGAACCCG
>JAEUIF010001212.1 GCA_016795185.1 Planctomycetia bacterium
CACGGCGCCGAGCCCGACCTGCCAGCGGTCGCGGTCGTCGGCCCGCAGGGCGCTTTCGGCCTGACGCTGCGCGCGGCGCTCTTCATCCTGGGCCGCCGCCAGCTCGGCCGCCGGCCCGGTACCCAGGTAAACGCGGCGAAAGCCGCCGCCGGGGAGTCGTTGGGTGCGCGTGTAATAGGCGCCGCGGCCGTGTCGCGTTTCCCAGGCCATTGTGTCACCTCGGGGCGAATCGCAGGTTGTAGGGTCGAAGTAGCGCCGGCGACGCACGGTCGCGGGTGTGAATCAAGGCGAATCCGCGGTGGGATGGCTGCCGGCCAGCCGGAGCAGGGCCAGGGCCCTGCGAGCGCCAGCCAGGACGGCGGCGTGTTCCCGCGGGCGGCGGACGACGCTCAGCAAGACGAAGTAGTTGGTCGGGTCGTCGGGGTCGCCCGTCAGCGTCAGTAGTTCGAGCAGCGCGCACCGCTCCGCGGGCGACGCGGAGCGTGGCGGCCGGGCGAGGCAGCGCTGCACGCTGGGCATAAGCACCGGAGCCAGGTCGGCCAGCAGGGCGGCGACCGTGTCGCGGGCCACGACGTCGTCGAGCAGCCGGCGGACCAGACGCCGCGTGAGGATGTCGCGCGCCGCGGGCGGTTCGGAGGCGCAGAACTGGCGGCATTCAACCCGCAGCGTCTCGAAGTCCGGAGTGTGCAGGCCATCCAGTAAGCGGTCCACCCGCCGCCGGGCGGCGGGTGGACAGGGCGATGATTTCCAGAAGGTCAGGCGTCGAGGCATGGCGAGGTCTCGGTACTGGATCGTCCTTCGGGGCGAACAACTGCAACAGCACGGCGACCAGGGCTCGGTCACGCCGGCGTTCGACCGTCCATGTGCAAAACTGTTCGCAAAATTCGCAAAATTCGCCGGAGGTGGCAGGGCGGCGCTGCGGCCAACGCGTCGCAAAATTCGCAAAATTCCAGCGACTGGGGGGAACTGGAGGTTGCGGCCGGAAGCCGACTCGCCAAGCTTCCGCGCCGTCACAAGCTGCTGGTCAGGCCGAACGCACGGCGCCACTCAGCGGCGTCCGCCCGGCAGGAGCAGCCGCCCGTCCCGCAGTCCGGCAGTGCATCCTCGATCGTCTGCGACACGAGCAGCCAGGCCGCGGAGGTGCTGAGCACCGGATGGTCTTCGGGCCGGTACCAGCCCACCAGTTCGCGAATGCGGCGCTTGAAGCTGGGAATTTCGCCGTGGCCTATGGCGTAGCAGAATGAGCCGCAGAAGAGGGGGTCGTCGTCGACCCGCAGGGCGTGGGCTTCGTCGTAGAGCGCCTGCAGGCGCGGTTCCAGGGCGACCAATTCGGTCCAGGTGGGGGCGGGGGTGAGGGTGGACATGAGAAACATCCTTGTAGAGGTGGGGCCGGAAATCCAACTCCGGGCGTCGCCAGGGAGCCCCAAGCGTTCCGGTAAGTCTACTTTGGCTTGCCGATTTGACCGGTTGCAAGAGCAGTTGGCCGGAATTCTCCAAAAATTGTCTGAAAAGCCGGTGCTTGCCGGGTAAGCGACAGGGCGGCCGCCGAAGTCCACCCGGTGGACGGCGCTCGGCCAGGCCGCGGCGGCGCGCATGGACGACTCGGGAACTCCAGTCGTGGCGTTCCACTTCAGCAAGGCATGCCGCCGCCCCACCAACCAGCGACCAAGGCGGGAGGCCGAAGGCGGCGTCGGCGACGGCGGCGGTAGCGGGGTAGTGACGGGCGCTTTCGTTTCACGGCGAACCGCACGGCGCGGGCCGGTCGAGCTGTAGGGGCGGACGAACGGCCCAGGTGTGCCAGGTGTGTTAGGTGTTCCAGTAAAACGCCTGGCTCCTCCTCTTACATATACTCCTTCTTCTCTTTCCTTTCCTCCCAAAGAAACAGAAGAATATCTAGCACACCTAGCACACCACCGGTTTCGACCAATACTGGAGCGGCGAAAAGGTGTTCCAGTGCATCTGGCACACGCTAGCACACGCTAGCACACCGCGGGCCCAAAACCGCCCTCGCGACCCGCTGCGACCCGCTGCGACAGCGGGTCGTACCAGATCGGAGGCGGTTTTTCGGCCCTGATCCTCCACCGACTGTCCTTGGGGCGCCATGTGGTGTGCCGGTGTGCCAGTGGTGTGCCAGCGGTGTGCCGGATGTCTGTCGTGGTCGAGGCCTCGCCTACGCGCGGTACCGGCCCGCGAACTGCGTGCCGCCGTCGACGGTCTTCACCTGGCGCAGCCCGTCGTACTCGTAATGGCGTGCATGCCTCTGGCCGCGGTATTGCCGCCGGACGGTGGGGAACACGCGGATGACCTCCTTGCCGAACTGGTTGCTGGCCAGCGGGTACTGGTAGCCGTTGCCGCCGCACCAGGCGCGGTAATTCTGGTACAGCTCCTGGCAGGCCACCGCGCCGCCGCCGGCCAACGCGCAATGCTCCAGCAGGAAGGCCCGCGCCGGATTGCTGTCGGTGCGGTGCTGGTCGAGGGCCGCCCGGCAGGCCGCCGGCTCCGTGAAGCGCCCTTGGAACCGAAGCCGGCGCAAGCCCTCCAGCGCCCAGCGCAGCATGCCGGGCAGTTCGTCGGAGGCCACCCACCACCCCGCTTGGTCCATGCCGAGCACGCGCTGCTGGCTCGGGATGGTGACGTCGCAGGGCACGAGCAGCAGCCGCCGCCAGACCCCCGCGCTGCGGTCGGCGAAGCGCGGCACGTTGTTGGTCGCCAGCACCAGCCGCGCCGTGGGCACCGCCTCGATCGGCGCGCGGTTCTTCCGGTCGAAGGTCATGCGATCCCCGCCCGTGAAGCTCTTGAGCTTGCCCTCGGCGGTCTTGTCCAGGTCGCCCACCTCGGCGGCGATGTTGGCCAGCTTGCCGACCGTCTGGGTCAGCGCGAAGCGCTGGCCGAAGTCCTCCAGCGGCACGTTGCTCACGTTCGCGTCGCCGAGGACCGCGGTCAGGGCCGCGCAGAGCACGCTCTTGCCGTTGCCGCCCTCGCCGGCGAGGACCAGGAACTTTTGCAGGTCGGTGCGCGGCAGCAGGCAGTAGCCGAACCACTCCTGGAGCAGCGCGACACGCTGGGCGTCGCCCGCAAAAATCAAGTCCAGGGCGTCGAGCCAGCGCTGGCAGCCGGCGCTGGCGTCCCAGTCGTAAGGCAGGCACACCGGCGAGAACCAGCGCGGCGAGTGGGGAATCGGCGAGGCGTGGCCGCACCGCAGGTACCCGTCGACGTCGACCAGGCCGTTCCGGAGCGCGAGGAGGGGCCAGGCGCTCCCGGCGCCGTTGGCGTGCAGCCAGCAGGGTTGCTCGACGGCGGACGACACCAGGGTCAGCGCCTTCAGGTTCAGCTCGACGTCGTTGACCAGCCTCGTCGTGGGGGCCGCGGCCGCCGCCTGCCGGAGTTCCGTCTGGAGGTGGCGGGTCAGGACCGCCCGCAGTTCCTGGTGGTCGATCGGCTGGTAGCGGCAGGCGTCGTAGCGCCACCACTGGTCCCGCCAGTAGCGCCAGGCCGGCAGGCCGTCCTCGTTGGGGTAGCCGTCCAGGAAGCGTTCGGCCAGCTGCGCGGCGTTGCCGGCGCTCACCTGCAACTTGCCGCCGCGCGGTTCCTCGAACTGATCGGCGTCCTCGAGCTTGTGCTCCAGCTCAGCCTCGGACCAGGGTGGATCGCAGCGGACATTGAAATCCTCGAACACCGCGCGGGCGGTGTCGAGGTCCAGGGCGAAGTCGCGGACCAGCAGGCAGGCGACGTGGAACGTGCGGTCGTGCCCGCCTTCGCCGCTCACGGCCTCGGGTACCTTGGCCAGGTAGGCGGCGGCGCGGCGGGCGCGGACCTCGAGGGGCGGCAAGTTCGGGAAGTAGCGGCGCTCCACGGGCCCGGGCGTGCGCCGCCGGCGCGGCCCGAGCGGCAGCCCCACCGACTTGCTGGGGCGCCAACCGCAGGCCTCCGCGAGCTGCTCGACGGCCGCGTACAGTGTTTGACAATCGACGGTCGCCGGTTCGCCAAACTGGTCCCAGGCCCGCCGCTCGCCGCTGGCGTGCCAGGACGGCGGCGCGGTGGCGTGGCGGCCGGTGCCGAGCACCTCGACCAGGCAGACTTTTTGCTGCTGGTCGTCTGCGCCGCCCGCCGCCCGCGCGTAGCGGCGGGTCTTGGGCCCGCCCAGCCGCTCGCCGCTGGCCGAGCCCGCCGCGGTCAGCTCTTCGGGGATGTTCGTCACCCGATAGTAGCGGTGGCTGCGCGGTTTGCCCGGCCGCCCTTCAATCAACTCCGTAGCCGGCAGGAACTCGTCGGCCCGCGCCACCGCCTCGGGCGCGTCCAGGTCGACGCAGACCAGGTCGCCGCTCAGGGTGCCCGTCAGGATGCCAATGTTCGAGCTGGCGTCGAAGTCGTCGGGTTCCTTGCTGCGCAGATTCCATTCCGGGTAAGCCGGCCGCTTGTCGCCGGCCTCGATCTCGGCGAGCGCCAGGCCGCGCGCGCGGTAGCGGCGCGCCCAGGCCCGCAAGTCGTCGCCGTTCGCGCCAGCGTGCGGGTCGCCGGCGTCATTGATCGGGTTGCCGAACCAATCAAACTGCGGTTCCGCGGTCTGCGGTTCTGCGGTCTGTGGTTCAACGGTCTGCGGTTCCGCGGTCTGTGGTTCAACGGTCTGCTGCTCTTGCGCCTCGGGGCGCTCGGATGGTACACTGGATGCCATCGTTCTTCGTGCCTCGGTTCCAGGCCCGGCGGTCGTCGTTGTCGACCGCCGGGCCTTGCGTTGTGTGCCAGGCATGTTGCGCATCTTGGAGGTGCAAGTCCTCTGCGGGCCGCGATGACCGGAACCGCAAAGCTGGGCAAGGGTGTCCGCCGCGAGGCGGAATCCGAAGGAAGCGGATGCCCCCAGTTCGGACCCGACGCACAGAAACCGGATACCAGGCCGGCGTGGTGGGGTAACCCGGCATGAGACGGGCACGCCCGATCGTCATCCAGACACGCACGCAGGTAAATCCGGCGGGGACCGAGCGAAGGCGGCGCAACTTACCCTGGGAGATCTTTCGCCTCGTCCGGGCGACCGGACTATCGGCCTGGCAACAGGCGGAGAAGGGGTGAGAGAAGTCAGCCGAAGCCGTAGTAGTTCGCTCGTCCGGCGATGCGCCAACCGGGGAGGGTAACGCAGGTCGGGGAGGCCCACCATACCTCGCAAGAGCGGATGAAGGGCGGAATCTTTCTTGCCAAGGAGTCAGTCGGAGACGACTCGATGGGTGCGGAGCGACAGCAAGGCAAGCCTTACCAGCGGTTCCTCTTCAAGGAACTGGAGGAGGGCCTGCGCCACGACCAGCTCGGCGATGGCGGCACCGGACCTGAGCGGATCGAGGAGCCGCAAACACCCACGGCGTCGGCCCCAGCACGAGCCTTGACCGAACGTCTGCTGGAGGAGGTGACTCGACTCGACAACCTGAACCAAGCCTATCGACGGGTGAAGGCCAACCAGGGAGCGCCGGGCGTGGA
>JAEUIF010001215.1 GCA_016795185.1 Planctomycetia bacterium
CACGGCGCCGAGCCCGACCTGCCAGCGGTCGCGGTCGTCGGCCCGCAGGGCGCTTTCGGCCTGACGCTGCGCGCGGCGCTCTTCATCCTGGGCCGCCGCCAGCTCGGCCGCCGGCCCGGTACCCAGGTAAACGCGGCGAAAACCGCCGCCGGGGAGTCGTTGGGTGCGCGTGTAGTAGGCGCCGCGGCCATTGCGCGTTTCCCAGGCCATTGTGTCACCTCGGGGCGAATCGCAGGTTGCAGAACCGCCCGCGCTGGAGTGTGTCAGTTCGCTTGTGTGTGGGCCTGTTGCCGGGCAGGCGAGTGACCTCAAGGTTTGGCTCTCCCCCGGGCGAAGAAGCACTGGGGAGGTTTTTGTTCTGCGTCGCCGGACATGGTGTCCGGCGACGCCGCGACTAATTTCCGGGAAGAGAGACAGGCGTGGCTTGTGCTGGCGCGGTCAGCAGGCGACTCCCGTCGGCAGCCGATCCCCGGTGGCCCAGCGGCAGTAGTCCTCCAGGAGGAGGTGGCCCAGGTAGGCGTCAAAACCGGCATGGTGCTCCAGCAACCCGCTCAGGTCATGCCGTTCCCGCAGGCGGAACGTCGGCAGACAATGTTCGTAGAGCGACCAATGCACGGCGGTCTGCCGGCTCTGCCGGGCACGCTCCCAGAACTCACTGAGCGACTCGTCTTCCCAGGGGAAGACGTCACACTGGCTGGCCTTCTCCAGCACGGCCAAGTCCAGGAACTGGTTCTCGGGCACCTTCCAGGTTCGACTCAACCAACGCTGAAAGTGCGCCGCCAGGAACGGCAGGTCGAAGGCCCAGCCGTTATGGGCGACGAAACAGCAGCCGGCATCCTGAAGCGGCTCGATCACCCCCCAGAACATGTCCAGAGCCTCCTGCGGGCTCTGCTCGGCGTCGGCCAAGCTCTCGTAATCGAACGGATACTTCCGACTCGTGGGTCTACCGCGCGACCGTTCGACCGCCTCGGCGGTACGAGCCAGACGGCGGCGCAGCCAGGGCTGGTCAATGGTCGCTTCCTTGGTCCAGTTCAGCGGCAGCTGGACCCTGATCTGCACTGCGCCCCGATGCACACAGCACAGCCCGAGCTCCACGATCAGATCCTCGGCCGGGTCCAGTCCCGTCGTCGCGACATCCAGGACGCAGTAGAAGTCCGGCAGACCGTAGTGGCGGCGCCAGCGCGAGAACCAGTGCTGCCGGGCCTGCTGGTCGACGCGCGAGATGTTGATGTCGAGCGGGACGCGAGCGTTCGCGGTTGTCATGCAAACAGACCTTTCATTCAACGGTGAAATGGCCGTGAGTCGAGACGTCATCAAGTGGTAGCTTGACTGTATTGGCAGGTCCAGAGCGCAGGGTCCGGGCGCCTGGGCCGCAACCAACCACAAGCTTCGTCAGTCACTGCCGGTAGCTCTGCGACCAGCAGCTGGCGCTGCCGGCCGGCCAGCAGATCGGCCAGGTGGTTCCAGGGCGTGCTGTTGCGGGCGACGTGCTGCCATTGCAGCCGGTAGCCCTGTTCCTCGAACCAGGCCAGGGCCGCCCACCAGCAGCCGTTGGCGCGTCGTGCATACTGGCCATTACCGCAGCGCACGGTCAGCTCGCTGTCGCTGACGATGTGGACGTTGACCGGAAGGTGGATTCCAGGCTGCTGGTGGTAGAACCAAAGCGCTTGCAGGTATGGGAACAGCTCGGCGAAGTTATTCGTACCGCTGCTCAAGGCGCCGACATGCAGCCGGGCTTGCTGGCGCCGGCGATCGTAGGCCGTGCAAGCCCAACCGGCTGGCTGGGAACACACGGTGCCGGAGCCATCGCCGAGCAGCAGCAGGTCCGCTGCCGGTGGAGGCAAGGCACGCGCGAAGGCTTCCAGAGCAGGCAGGACTTCAGACGGCAGGGTGAGCGACGACATCGGTATTCCTTTCAGGAGCAGTCACAGGGACGACGGCCATCACGGGACCGGCGTGGGCGGCTAAAGGATAGCTCGGGTGGAGGTCGTGCTTGTTCAGTGAGCAGGTCACGACCGATTCGACCTTGACGACCATGCCGGGGATGACCTCGGCCATGCCGTCCTTCAGGTGTTGTTCGATCGCGGCGACGTGCTGAGGCACCTGCTCGTCGGCCGGCACTTCGACCACCAGCTGGTCATGGATAAAGTCGACGAGCCGGTAGCCCGCCCGCCAGACGCGCCAGAGACCGAGGAGGGCGCCGTCGGCGGCCGGTCCCTGGAACAAGGTGTTGCGTGCCGCACAGAAAGTCGTCCGGGCGCGCAAGCGGCCGGTGAGCGTGAACACAGCACGCCGCCCTGCCCAGTTCCGTACCGATTCCCAGAGTGATGGATCCGCCTGCCGGTTCCGCAGAGACGCCTGCTGGGCCGGCGGCAACGATAACGACAACCCCTGGGCCTTGGTCCAGAAGTAGTCCACCTCTTCAGCGGTGTAAGGCCGCCCACAGCCCTGCTGGGTTACGGGAGTCGCTTCGCGCAGCGTCTTCAGCAGCATGCCGCCGAGCCAGCCGGGAGTCTGCTCGCCGCCTGCGGCAGCACCAGAGTAGTCCGACCAGCCCCGCGCCCTCTGATACGCCGCCTGACTCAGGCCCAGCGTGCGGGCGATGACCTGGCCGGAATCGACCTCATCCTCCAGGAAGGGCGTCAGCTCAGGACACAGTCGGTGGTAGGCGTCGATCCGTTCCTGCACCTGCGCGGTGGTGAGGTCGAAGCCGTAGTTGTTCTTCGCCACGCGACGCAGGCACTCGACGCCCATGCCGCCGGGACGGCCGAAGGAGATCGCCTTGACCGCGTTGCGTTCTGCGCTCGTTATGGCCGCCGGTTCCTTGTCGAGGACCTGGGCGGCGATGAGGCGATGCACGTCCAGACCGCTGTTGATGAGCTTGGCCAGCTGGGACGGCAGTCCCAATTGATGTTCCAGTACGTAGGCCAGGACGACCAACTCGATCTGGCCATAGTCCGCATCGACGAAGACCTGGCCGTCGCCCGGCACGAAGCAGCCGCGGATGGTGGCGGCGGGCGAGGCGGCGTCTTTTTCTTTCGGGAGGTTCTGGAGATTGAGGCCGCCGCCGCAATAGGTCCGGCCAGTCTGAAGCAAGTAACCGAAGCGCGGGTAGGCGTGCTTGACGCCCAGCTTGCGCAGGTAGGTCGTCAGCAGCTTGTCGGCCGTCCGGTACGTGATGAGATCGGCGAAGAACGAGTCGTGGGTCATCAGCTCGACCAGGTCTTCGCGGGTGGCGCTCCACTTGCCGGAGGCCGTTTTTTTCAGGTCGAGATCGGGATGGTCGCGCTGGAACTCGGCGAGGATCGACTGTAGCGCTTTATCGCTGCCAGTCTCGCCCGGCAGATAGCCGCGCTGGCGCAGATGGCCCTTGCACTCGTTCAGCAACCGCTCAAGCTGGTGGGCCTTCTCTTGCCGCCGGGAGGCGTCCACCGTCAAGCCGTTGTTCCGCAGCACGTCGGCGATGATGCTGGCCCGCAACTGCACATGGTGCGTCAGCGGGCCGAAGCGCTGCGTGACATCCTGGAGCCAGGCGTGTCCGACGTAACCGTAGACCTCGGCAGCCTGCCCCAGGACCTGCTTGATTCGCCGCTTCAACTCCAGGAACAGGTGCCAGGTGGCCAGGGCGTCCTGACCGAGGTAACCGAGGTACTCCCTCGGAATCGTCGCCGGCGGACGGCCGAGGAAGTCGCCGAAGCCAGTGCGGACCACCTTGCCGTGCTCATCAGTCTGCTCTTTGTCCAGGTGGATGCCCAGATGGCTCTCCACGCAGTGAGCGAGGCTGGCCTGGCCGCGGGCCGTATGGCCTTCCGTCGCGAGCATGAACAACCGCTGGAGAATCTCGGTATCCCAGACCTGCCGGGCGTCGACCGCCTGATAGAGGTCCTGGTCGGGCTGGAGCAAGGCGTCGGTGACGCGCAGGTCGAAGGCGGCGTGGTGCATGACGAACGGTACGTCCCGATGGGCCTGAAAGAAGGCCGCCACCTGGTTGCGGGCGATGAAGACGCCGCGCTGGCCGTCGCAGGCGGCGCCGAGAACGTAGCTCGGCGTCAGATACGGGCGCTCGTCGTCGATAGGCGTCGTCTCGGTGTCGTAGGCGAAGTAGTCGAAGATGCGGCCGTCGGGTGGTCGCCACGGCATGAACTGGCAGGACAGTGTGCCCAGCGTTACGTGCATGTGAGCTCCAGGAGCGTGACAATCCGCGCGTGGTGAACCTCTGCGTTCGGGAGGTTCACCACGCGAATCGCCTGTATTGACGCGGGTCTAAGACAGATTCGGGCGATGGTGAACCTCAAGGTCCGACGCCCCGCCACGCTGGCGTACAGTCTGCTGGATGAGGGGTATAGTCTCACTCATACACTTCTCTTAGAAAGAGGTTCACCAGGTTCACCAGATCAGTGGATTCCCTTGTGGCACAAGGGGTTTCGCCTGGTGAACCTCCGGCGGGGACAGGTTCACCAGGGTTCACCACGTTCACCAGTGGGTCAATCCCACGGCAGATCATTTCCGGAAGTTTCGCCCGGTCGGGCAGAATCAGCGGCCTTGACGTCGGGCTTCTGGGCTGCCGGCGCGGATTCAGCACTTTCGTCCTTCACCGGAGCGGCCTTCGGCGTCGTCGACGGTTCCGGGCTGGCAGGCCAGCCGGCTCCACTGCGATCCGACGTTTCACTCGTCGGGTGCGACGGCGCATCGGGCTCGACCGTCCAGACGATCTCGAAGTAATACACGTTCTTTCGTGCGCGCAGCTCCCGCTTCCGGAGCGTGGCGGTGGCCGTTCTGTCCGCTACAGTGACTGTGACCAGCCGGTCAACCTTGGCACCCAGGAACTGCCCTGCCCAGGTAGCGCGGGCTCGAGCGCTCTTGGGCCCCAGCTGTTCCCGGTACAGGTCGGCCTCAACAAACACCGTGGCCCAGTCGGCTGGCGGCTTGCCGGTCCCGTGCAGACCTTCCTCGGCCACCTGAACGAACTCCGCGCGTTTCTGGGCGAGCAGGAGTTCGGCCAGGGTGGCCAGCGCCTGCAAACCTTCGTCCATACTGGCCTCGGCTTCCGCCAGGTTGGCGAGAAAATACTCGCCCAGCCCGTTGGCCTCCAGAATGCCGCCGATGAGCCGGGCCCACTGCTGACAGCGGTGGCGGTGCGTCCCGTGGGGCCGAGCCTGCTGCTGCCAGTGCAGCACCATGCCCGCCAGCTCGCCGAGGAGTTCCCGCCGGTGGCGGGTGGCATAATCCAGCACATCGGCGCCGAAGTCGCGCCGCCGGGGATCGCCCTCGAAGTGCAGGCGAATGGGCAGCCCGCGGTTGACCAGGTCTTCGGTCGCCGACATGTTATTGCTGGTGATCGCCCAGAGGAAACTGTTGGGCCGGCTGACGGTGGCGGACTGGCCGAGAATGCGAAAGTTCAGCACGGGCGACAGGGCGTTCTGTTCGATCAGGGCGGAGTCGATGTGGCCCCGTACGTTGTCCAGGAGTATCAAGCTGGAGCGTGCCTCGCGCACATGGGCACAGAGCTTTTTTTCCAGTTCCTCGTCACCAGTCAGCTTGATGCGCGGCGGCTCGACGCCGTCCAGCAGCCGACCCAGTGCCTGGATGAGCAGGGTCTTCCCCAGGCCCCGCTGATTGCCATCGACGATGGCGACGGGGTGGGGCGCCTCGACGAAGTGATTGACGAGCAGCCCCGTCAGACACAGGCCGACGCAGTTGACCAGGTCGGCATCGCTGTGCCAGCAAAAACCGGCCAGCAAGTGGCGTAAGCAAGGCGGTAAGCGGTCCAACACCGTGGCGGCCTGAGCGGTTCCGGGAGTGGGCAGGACCGGTTCGGTTTCAGCATCGTGAACGAGGATGCCGGAGGCGGCGTTCCAGCCCGGGTGGCAGAGCTGAAAGTCGACGTCGAAGACCGGGCGCCGCGAATAATACTGAATGGTCGGCAGGCCGCTTCCCAGTGCCGGATCGGCCAGCAACGCACCCACCAGATTGGCCGGCGGTAACGCCTCGGTCTGCTGCTCGGCGTGCTGCACGCCGACGCAAAAAAGCGTCGCGAGCCGACTGGCGGCTGCTGTTTCGGCCTTGTACTCGTTCGCCAACGGCAGCAGCCAGCTGCCATCACCGCCGGCCACCTCGTAAAGAATTGAGTTACCCCAGCGATAGACGCGCCGGCTGTCCACCAGGATTTTTGCGACCTGGGCGAGGAAGCCATCGACGGTCATGCCGCCGACGCAGTGGCCCTGGGGCGTGACGCCCCAGATGATCTGCCTGCTACGGGTGCTGGTCGAACCGCACCGGAGTTGACGGAGAGTGGCGTTCAGGCGGTCCCACATGGTCTTGCCGTGGGAGCGGCGATCGGACATACTTGAAATACCTCGGTTCGTACTGGTGTGGAGCGAGCAGGCCGAGTGACGCCGGCCTGCGGCTCCCGAATCATCTGTCGGCTGCACCGAAACTCACGTGCAGCCAGCGCCCGCCGGCTTCCTCTTCCTGGAGGACTGCTGGCGGGCCTTTTTCTTGGTGGCGGTCTTGGCGGTCCTTCTGGGCCGCCGTTCCTTCGTGGACGACGCCCGGTCAGGCGGCGGTAGAAAAATCACATCGTAGAGCTGTGCGCCTGCGACTTTCGAGCAGCCGCCATAACAGCGGCCCTGGAAATCCAGCACATCCAGTCGCGTACCCGGCCCCTGGCATACCGGACAGGGCGAGCAGCGCTCGCTGCCGAGCAGCGGCAGCGCGACCTGTCGAAACGGTGCCGTAGTCAGCGACCGCACGTACTCTTCCACCGCGGCCGGCGAGATCGGCTCGCCCGCCTGGAGCTGACGCACCGCAGCGCCATTCTTCGAGTTCACAGCACCGATCGGGCGGGTCAGCGCGGTGATATCGGGCATGTCGGGATCGATGGGCAAGCTCGCCTGCACCGCCTGGACGATGAGCTTCCAGCGCTCCTGGTCAGCGGCGGTCGTCAGTTCGACGACAGGCTGTAGCCAGAGGAGGGCGTGCAGGCCGGTACCGCTCGCGCGAATCTCGGCGAACCGTGCCAGTGGATGGCGGTCGAGTACCGGCTTGATGTTGGCAAAGAAGGCATCCGGATCTTCATCGGGCCGGAAGAGCGCATTCTCCGGCACATAGAGATGGGGGTCGAAATCCAGCAGGACGGTGTGTAGGCGCGTGATCCGTTCGCGCGGCACCGCGATCTCGGCTGCCGTGCCCGTCTGCCGGTCGTTGCAGAGCGATTCGCGCAGGTCTTCGGAGCGTCTGGACATGGTGGTTGTTCCGTGGGTGTAGCGGATGCGGCGGCGGCTCACGCATCGGACGCTGCCGCCTGGAGCTGGTGGAGGACCTGGCGGATGTCGTCGAGCTGCCAGCGGCGGACGCCGCCGACACGCACCGGGCGCGGCAGCTGCGCGCTGTCGACCCACCGACGGATCGTGCGGCTGCCCACCTGGAAGAGCCTCTCCAGGTCGGCCGACGTCAGGAGCGGCGCCGGGGCGAGCACGGTCGATTCGGGCTCGGGCGCGCATGGCACACGATCTTCAGGACACTCGCTGGACACACGCATTCGATTTCTCCCGGATGCAGCGGCGGTCGCGATGACAGGCATCCCGGAGTGAGATGCGGTTCGCACGACCACCTGCTCTTTTCGAGAGCCTAGCGCAGGTCGAGCGGCGGTGCCTAGCCCAGATCTGACTTTTCTGGACTTCGTCTGTAGAGCGCGCGTGACCATCGCCGCCGGCTCCCTTCCCCGGGTGCCCGGCAACTCGACCTGGCGGAGCTTCCGGACGCAGATGCTGTCAGGGTGGCTTGACAGCACCTGCGTCACTCTCGGAAGCGGCCGCCCATGGCCGCATTGCTGGGAATTAGCGCTCCGTGCCGGACATCGTGTCCGGCTCGTTTTCACGGCCGCCGGTGGTTGTGGGGAGCTCCGCCGCCCGGTCCTGGGAAGCGGCGCTCAGGCGCTCCGCCCACGCCATCGGATTCACCGGGGGTAGCGCCAGGAGTTGGCTCAGCAGCTCGTGCGCACGCCGAAAGAGCGGCTCCTCCTCGGCCAGCAGGTAATGACACTGATCGAGCCGGCCTTCCAGGTCCTGCAGCGACTTTTCCAGGTTCCGGGAAAACGCCGCTCGGGCGGCCGTCGCCTTTTTGTGGCGGCCGTCGGACTTGGCCAGGTAGGGGGCCACGACCTTCCGGGGCTCCCCGCCAGCTGCAATCTTCCGGTCGATCTGCTCTTGAAGCTCCTTGTCCAGAAAGGTCACGTCGTGAGCGGCCTTCTGGGTCAGCCGCCCTGCCGACACGGCCCGCTGCACCTCCCGCGGGGCATCGAGCAGCCGCTCGAGCCGGGACAGCTGCCGTCCAGAAAGCCCAAACTGTTGCGCGAGCTCGTCGCGCAGGTCCGTGCTCCCGCGGTAGCGCCTCCGGCCCATCTTCTCGTAGGTCAGCTCCTTCAGCCGCCGCAGACACCGCGCCCGGGCCAGCGGATCCAGCTCGCGGCGATGCAGATTGTCGGCAATCAGACGCTCCTCGATGACAAGGACTTCCTGGTCGCCGAGTTCGCGCAGCACGATCGCCTCGATGTCGGTCCACCCCAGCTGCCGCGCAGCCCGGACCCGCTGATGGCCGCAGACGATCGTACCGTCCGCCAGGATTTCGAGGGGAGTGATCTGCCCGCGTTCCTTGAGGTCCTGGGCCAGGTCCGACAGTTTCTGCTCCGACAAGTCGTCAAACAGCGCGGCATTGCGCGGGTGTGGCTGCAGCATGTCGAGCGGCCAGCGTTCGACCGTGCGGGTCGGCTTTTCTCCAGGCGCCGGTTCCGGCGCGACGGCCGGTGTGGTCGTGGCAGTAGCCTGCGAGCAAGCGGGAGTACTCTTCATCTTCCTTTTCCTCGATAACAGAGCAGGCCGCCTGCCGGACCGTCCGACAGGCGCGCGCGCAACCTACAGCGGCGCGCTCCAGTAGCGCCGCCGCAGGGCAAGTCGAAGGGAGTGCGGTTTAGTTTTGTCGAGCGGTGACGAGATGGCTGGCAGCCAGCTGCACCAGCGCACGCCGGGGAATACGCCGGGACCGGCCCAGCTGGACGTACGGCAGCTCGCCGCGGTCCATCAGCTGGTAGACCTTGGAGCGGCTCAGGCAGAGAAAGCGTGCAGCTTCCGGCACTTTCTCCAGGCCGTCCTGTAGCAGTTCTACGGGAGGGATCGTCAGGGACATGCAGATCCTCGGGGTACTGACAAGGTGCTTCAACCGACGCACGAGACCGTTGAGCGTGGCGGAACGATTTTCGCGCGTGACGGAA
>JAEUIF010001235.1 GCA_016795185.1 Planctomycetia bacterium
AGTCGCTTGAGTCGGGCGCTGGTGAGGATCACTGCGTGGTGTCGGAGCCATCGACACGAGCCGGTAGCGGAGCAGCACCGGACCCTGTGGCAAAAGCTGCGTGGCCACTTCGGGTACTACGGGATCACTGGCAACGGTGAAGCGTTGCGGCGGTTCCGGCACGAGGTGGCGCGTATCTGGCGCAAATGGCTATCGCGTCGGCATCGGAGTGGGCCGTTGTCGTGGCTCCGGTTCACGGAGTTACTGAAGCGGTACCCATTGCCGCCCGCCGTGGTGGTCCACTCGGTGTACCGTCGCGCAGGCGAAGCTCTGACCTGACGAGCCGGATGCCTGAATCGGGCACGTCCGGATCTGTGGGAGCCCTGGGTGGGCAACCGCCCAGGGCGACCCGGCCTGGCTGGAGTCCGAACAGCTCCTCTCCGCAACGACGCATCGCTGCGGAGAGGAGCTTGCCGGTTGCACTACCCGGCCTTCGCAGGGCAATCGCATCACAATAGCGAAGAAAAGGTTCACCCCAGCTTCGCGCCCAGCACCTGTTCCAGGTAATCGTTGTCCCAGCCCGCTTGCTTGCGCTGGCAGGCGATGCCACCCTTGGTGATCTTGTCCTGCTTCAGTAGCACCGCCGCCAAGCGCCGGACCCAGGCCAGGTTTTCCGGACCGTGGTCTTTGCGGACCCGGCTCTCGTCTTCCCGAAAACTCACGTCGAGCACCCAATGCAAGGAGTTCTCGATACCCCAGTGACCGCGCACGGCCCGCGCAAAGGTTTTCACCTTCGGCGGCAGGCTGTTGATGAAGTAACGTACTTCGCTGCTGGGTTCTTGAGCGCCCACCGTGCGCTCGCGGTAGACCATGCCCACGCTGCGCCAGTCGGGCCATTCCGGGTGCTGGGCGGCCAGTGCGGCCGGCACGCCCAGCACATGATAGTAACGATGCTCGACACGGCCGTGGCCCTCGTCCTCCGTGTGCCAGGCGTGCTGTTGCCAGTGGGCGAAGTCGTTCTCCAAACCGGCAACGTCAAGTGGTTCTCGGCGGCCCAGGCGCTGACCAAGTGCAGCGGGCCTCGGCCGCTGGCGCGATCGAAGGAACGGCGCAGCGTCTTGCCATCGATGGCGAGGACGCGGCCGGCGGTGGCCTCGACCAGGGCATTGACCCACTGGTGAAAGCACTGCTGAAAGGCGGCCGGGTTGAGGAGGGCGAAGACGCGCCCCAGGGTGTCATGGGCGGGGATGCCATGGGGCAAAGCCAAGAAGGTCTTCAGCCAGTCGAGCTTGCAGTGGCCATACTCTTCGACCTCGACCCAGGAATCGGCCCCGGCGACGACCGCACAGATGGTCAGGCCCAGGATGTCCCAGAGATCGTGGTAGCGGCCATGTTCCCGGCGTGGGTCGTGGAGGTCGGCGAAACAGTGGCGAAGGGAAACAGTCTGGGACATCACTGCTCCTCCGTGAAAAGGGAACTCCGAGCGATTCCGAGGAGCATGATTCGCTGTACACTTGTCTGAAGTCAAGGGCCGGGCGAATAATTCAGCAGGCAAGAGTGATGCGATTGCCCTGGGCTAACCACGACTGCATCGTTGGATTCGATGAGCTTGATGGCCGTGCGCTGAAGATAGAGAGCATCCTTGGACGACTTGAGGGCCGCGAGAGCCATTGCTTGGTCGGCCGGTGACATCGGGCCACTCGCGTTGTCACAGCGAACGCAGACCTGCATGCACCCGGCTATCAGAAACAATCGGAGCCAATAAATCATCGCAGGCACTCCGAAGCGTGCCACTGGTTTACAGTGCCTTGACGCTACTTCTTGCCGCGTTTGGCGAGGATGTCGTCGATCTCCTGGCGGGCCTTCTGCACGACCGCTTTGGTTTCCGCCGGCACGTCCAGTTTCAGTGACAGGTCGGCCAGTTGGTGCAATTCCCGCAACACATCGGAAGGAGCGTC
>JAEUIF010001270.1 GCA_016795185.1 Planctomycetia bacterium
GGCTGCGCTGGCTGAAACAACGATTGAACGTGCTGTTGCTGCCCGAGTACTTCGTGACCGTGATCGTGGCGGCGCTCCTGGTCTGGGGCCTGGACCTCGAACGACTACACCAGGTGAGCGTGGTGGGCAGGATTCCCGCCAGCATCTTTTCGTTTCAGCTGCCGACCATCCACTGGGAGCATTTCAACGCGTTGACGCAGAGCGCGCTGGCCATCGGGCTGCTCGGCCTGCTGGAAGCCATCGCGATGGCCAAGGCCATTGCCTCCCGCACCGGCCAGAAGCTGGACATGAACCAGCAGTGCCTGAGCGAAGGCGTAGCGAACTTGACCGGCAGCTTCTTTCAGTGCATGCCTGGTTCCGGCTCGCTGACGCGCTCGGCCATCAATCAGGCGGCCGGCGCGGTCTCGCAGTGGTCCGGCGTCTTCTCCGCGCTGGCCGTCGCCGCCACCGTGCTGCTGTTCGCGCCTTATGCCTACTACATCCCCCGGGCAGCGCTGGCCGGTATCCTGACGCTAACCTCCTGGCGCATGGTGGACCGCCCGCAGTTGCTCTTCCACTGGCGCGCCACGCGCTTCGACAAGTCGATCGTGCTGGCGACAGCGGTCTCGGCCATCGCCATCTCCATCGAGTTCTGCATCCTGATCGGCATCTTCCTGTCGTTCATGCTCTACGTCCGCCGCGCCGCCCGCCTGCGCATGACGGAACTGGTGGTGACGCCCGAGCGCGTCATCCGCGAGCGCGTCGCCGACGACCCGCGCTGTGGGCGCATTCTCATTTTCGATCTCGAAGGCGAACTATTCTTTGGCGCGGCCCCCGACCTGGAAAAGCACCTGGAGCAAATCGAAAAGCAATGTCGCGACGGTGTGCGGGTCGTGGTGCTGCGCATGAAGCGCGCCCGCAACCCCGACGCCGTCTGCATCCACCTGCTGGACGAGTTCCTGGAACGCATGGCAACCGCTCAGCTGCCCGTGCTGCTCTGCGGCGTGCAACTCGACTTGCACAAGACGCTGCGCAAGACCGGCATCACCAGCCGCCTGAAGCCCGAACAGATTTTCCTGGAGGAACCCGGCGTCTACTCCAGCACGCTCAAGGCGGTACGGCACGCTTACGACCTGCTGGGCGGCGATGTATGCAGCCTCTGCCCGCGCAAGGCCGAGGAAAACAAGGAACCGCTCTACTACATGATCTGAGTCCGTACGCGGTTGCCTACCAGATTCGGGACAAGCGGCGGGCGTCAGCCCGCTGTTTCAACAGCCAGCGACTGGACCTGCCAACAGCGGGCTGACGCCCGCCGCTCGCCCGGAAACTACCCCGCCTCCCTTCAACTCCCCTTGTTTCGTCGGTCCCGCCCGCGTATAGCCACGGCCCGGCTCAGGAACGCCCTGCGCCGTTGTCCCGCCTCGCGACCCGATCATGACCAGCCGCATCCTCAATCTGTTCGCCTGTTGTTCGTGCCTGCTGGCCGGCTGTTACGGCATCACGCACAACCCGGCCCAGGTGCCGCATTTGCCCTTCGGCGACATCGTTCGCACGCACGGCAAACCGCCGGGCTTCGCGTACTTCTCCAACTTCGACCGCCGCGCCTGCAAGCTGGCCATCGCACCGCTGGAAATCACCGCGCCGGTGCAGACGCAGCAGGTGATCCTCGCTACCGTCACCGGCGACGAGGGCCAGCCGCGCCGACGGCGGCGCGTGGAGTGGATGCTGGAAGGCGCGGGCCAGATCGTCGAGGTTGATGAAAGCGGCTTCTTCCCCGGCCGCGGCTACAAGGTCGATAACAACTACGCCGTCAGCTACACGGACTATTTCGAGCACTGCTTCGACCGGGGCAACGACAATCCTGACGACGATTTTACCGTGCGGCCCGGCCAGTCCTGGAGCGTGGTGTCGTCGGCGGTTGAGGGCGATACCCGCGTCACCGCCTACGCGCCCGGCATCTACAGCTGGGACTTGAACCGCGTGGTGATGACGATCCACTGGGTCGATGCCCAGTGGTCCTTGCCGCCCGGTGCGGTGGCGCGCTCCGGCGCGCCGCACGTGCTGACCACGTCGATCTTCCGCAACACCGACCGCCGACCGCTGGCGAATTACCGCGTGCGCTACAGCATCATCGACGGCCCGCCCGCCGTGTTCGCGCCGAGCCGGGGGTCGGAGGAGATCGCCGTCAGCGACCTCAACGGCCATGCACACGCCACACTGATGCAGGCCGCGCCAGCGCCCGGCGTCACGCGCATCGCGGTCGAGATCATCCGCGCCCCGGACCCGACCGCGCCGTCGAGCGCCGGTATTGTCATTGCCAGGGGCGAAACCCGCGTCGAGTGGCAAGCGCCGGCGCTGGGCCTGAGCATGACCGCGCCGCCCGCCGCGGCGCTGGGCCAGGAGGTGCCCTGCACCCTCACCGTCGCCAACACCGGTTCGGTGGATTCGCAGGAAATCACGCTCCGCAGTCAGGTGCCGGAGGGCTTGCAGTTCGTGCGTTCCGACCCACCGGCCACACTCTCTGGAAATCAATTGATCTGGACGCTGCCGCCGCTGGCCGGCGGCAAGTCGCATGCCGTGCAGGCGGTCTTTCGCGGCGTGCGGCCCGGCCCGGCCAACTACATGATCCTGGTTTCCAGCCGCGACGGCCTGCGCGACCAGCGGCAAGCCGTGACCGAAATCACCGTACCCCGGCTCGACCTGCAAGTCACCGGCCCGGACTCCGCCATGCAGGACGTACCCATCGAATACAGGGTCACGGTCACCAATGCCGGCACCGGCCCGGTGACCAACGTCGTGCTCATGGATACGTTCGATGCCGGTCTGGAACACGACAGCCGTGCCAACCCGGTCAAGAAGTCGATCGGCAACCTGGAGCCTGGCCAGTCGCGCACCGAGGTGCTGCGGCTGACGCCGCGCCAGGTCGGCCGGCTGGTCAACCGCGTCTCGGCGGCGGCCGACGGCGACCTGACCGCTGGCAAGGAAATCGCCGTCCTCGTGCGGCGCGGCCAGCTCAAGGTCGAGTTGAACGGCCCGGCGCGCACGTTCGTGAACAAGCAGACGACCTGGAACATCGTCGTCGGCAATTCGGGCGAACTGCCGTTGCAGAACGTGACAGTCAAGAGCCTGCTGCCGCCGGAACTGGTCTTCATCAGCGCGGGTCAGGGCGGCGCGCCAACCGCCAACGGCGAAGTCACCTGGGTGGTGCCGCAACTGCAACCGAACGAGCGTCAGACCCTGCAACTGACCACCAACGCCCTGCGGGTCGCGCCGCAGACGTTTCACATCGTCACGGCCTCGGCCCCGCCAAGCTTGCAGGACCGCACGCAGACTAGCCTGGAGATCCAGGGCTTGCCGGCGTTCCAGATGGATGTGCGCGACACGGCCGACCCGGTCGAGGTCGGCGGCGGCACCAGCTACGTGATCGATGTGATCAACCGGGGCTCGCTGGCGGGGGCCAACGTGGAAATCGTGGCCATCGTCCCGCCGCAACTGAAGGTGACGAACACGCGCGGCCCGGTGAGCGCACCGCGCCAGGAAGGCAATCGCCTGATCTTCCCCGTGCTCGAAACGTTGCCGGTGGGCCAGAAAATCAATTACACGGTGGAAGTGCAGGCCATACAGCCGGGCGACGCCCGCTTTCGGGTCGAGTTGAAGTGCGCGTCGTTGCAGGAGTCGGTGGCCAAGGAAGAGAGCACGACGGTATCGGGCGGCAATCGGGTACAGGGACCGACGCGAGGCGAACCGCCGATCGCGCGGGGCACGGAGGATTGATCGTGTGCGGTCCCGAGGGACGTTGCCTGAAGTACGTCGGGCGGTCCATCCCGACAGAAAGCGGCAAAAAACAAAAGAGCACACGAGCGGGCGCCGCGGACGCTATACGCGACCTGTCGGGCTGG
>JAEUIF010001297.1 GCA_016795185.1 Planctomycetia bacterium
GATAAAGTTCGCAGCGGTCGTCCACGAAGATCCGATAGCCCGGCGTGAAGTAGATCAGGTAGCCGCCAAAATTCAGGTCGTTGAAGATCAGCGTGCCGTCGCCCTGGTGCTTCGCCAGTTCGCCTTGCAATTCCACGGGCCAGACTTTCGGGTCGAGTTGCACCCAGTTGTGGCCTATCAACGGTGTTTCCACTTTGCTCGCTTGCAATCCCAATGCTAGCAGGACGAGCGCGGTCGGCAATGCCCACGCTTGCCAGCCGAGACGGCGCGGCCTGATCTCCGCGCCGGGCGGAGCCAGCTGGAACAGATCGCTGCCCGTCTTCGACAGCCAGCGCGCCCAGCAGGTAAACGGCAGCATATCCGCCATCGCCAGCGCGGCCGGCACCGCGAACAGCGGCGCGTGGCGAATGCGCGTGCAGGCCAGGTAGAGCCAGACCGCCGGCAGCAGCCAGGCCACACGCGGTCGGCGCGGTAGCGTACTCAGCAAGCACACCCCGTAGAGCAGCCCCAGGAAGAGCACCGGCCAGGCTTCCTGCTTCCGCCATTGCAGCGGATGGTGCTCGATGATGATGCGCGTCAGCGTTTCCGAGCCCATGATGGCCCGCCAGGTCCGAAACAGCCAGAAGCCATACGGATTGATGGGTACCATCAGTGCGCAAGCGAGCAGCACCAGCGCGCAGAGGAAGAAATCTTGCCAGCGCGAGAACGGGCTTTCCCAGCCGATGAGACGGTAGAGCGTCCAGCCGCCAAGCGCCAGGCCAATGGTCGCCAGGCCGCCGAGCGCCCCGCCATGAATGCTGGTCCAGGCGAGGTAGATCGGCACCAGCCACCAGAGCCGCCCTACGCCGATGCGTCCCGCTTCGTAGTCGAGCAGGAACCCAACGGTCATGGCCAGGAAGACGATGGTGCCGATGTGCGGGCGGACGTGCAGGTGCGTTGAGGAAGCGGCGAAGACCAGGATGACCAGGACCACGGCCAGCGACCAGTGCAGCCCGGCGCGCAGCAAGCGCGACGCCACCCAGGTGAACATACCAGCCAGCACCGTGACCGTGACCAGCAGCAGGCTGTCCAGCCCGCCGATGCGGTGAATGAGGGCCATCAGCGATTCGCCCAGCCACTGGTGCGGAATCCAGTGCCGGCCGGCGAAGGTGAACGTGAGCCAGTCCGTCCAGATCAATTGCCGGGTGGACAGCAGCCGTTCACCAACCATCGTATGCCAGAAGCTGCCGGGGTCCTGAAAGAGCTTGCTGCGGCCGACCAGCAACAGGAACACCCACAGGCCGAGGAAAATGCCGGTCTCGGCGCGCCAGCACGCGCGCAGCCCCCTGGGTGCCGCATCCGCAGGCTTCAGCGCGCCGTCGTTTTGCGCCACGCCCAGCGTGCCAGCAGGCTGACTGCCAGCAGCGTGAGTGTCAGCAGACTGATCCATTGCCCGATCCGATAAGAACGCGGGACAAACTCGAACACCACGCGATGCGAGCCCTCCGGAATCGCGACTGCCCGAAAGACATAGTTGGCGCGATGAATCTGTACGGGCTGTCCGTCCACGGTGGCGGTCCAGCCGGGAAACCAGACGTCGGCCAGCACCAGCCAGCCGGGAGCCGGCGATTCAACTTCGACGGTGACCTGGTTCGGCCGATAGTCGGTGAGTCGCGCCGTTGCCGGCACGGTCTGCGGCTCAACGGGTGAAGCAGTTTGCCCGTTCCAGTCTTCGAGCAGCACGCGCCGGCGGAAGTCCGTCTTCTTCAACGCATCGAGGACGTGACTTCGATCCGGGAGCGGCACCGCTTCGTGGACGATGAACGCACGCGGCAACGTGCCCGTCCGTTCGTAGACGACGTAGGGCGGCAAGTCTACCACACCGATCTTACCTTCTTCCTTGGCTAACGGCACGAAGCTGTAGCCGCGCGGCGCTGGATCTTCGTGGACCTTGCGCCAGTGTCCCTCGACGGCACCCGGCGACACGAACCAGGCCAACGGGCGGTCGCGTGCCATGAGCAGGTACTGGATGCCCAGCAGGTCGGCGAGGTTCTCGTTGCGCATCGCGAAGCCGGCGGGGCCGGGCGAGGTCAGCCCCTCCGCGAAGCGCAGCGGCTCGTCCTTGTCCTGGATGAACTGCAAGAACTCCTTGAAGCGCAGCACGTCGAGCGGGTTGTAGGCGCGCACGGATTCCACTCCGGCAATCAGGCCGAAGTTCGGCCAGAGCGGCGTGGCGCAGCTCGGCGTTTTATCCTGCGGGTTGTCGAGGTCGATGGGATCGATGTCGAGAATGCGCCCGTGCCGATCAGCTTGGGCGCTCAAGTAACGCACACATTCCGACGGCGCGTACAGTTCGGCTTCCGGATAAACGCGCACCAGCGGCCCGGCGAGCAGCGCGAGGTCGGCCAGCAAGAGCCCCGTCCAGGCCCAGGGTTGCCAGGCCAGGCCGCCGGGCTGCCCGATGAGCCACCAGGCAAGCACCAGCACGAAGGGCAGGCCGAACCAGTAGCTGCTGGGATGGAGGTGATGCCCCGCCTGATGCAGCAGCCAGGCGGACAGCAGCATCAGGCCCAGGACCGGCACGACGACGCGGGCTACAACGCGACGGCAGCGGGCACGCGCTTCGGCCGTGGTTTCGGCGTTGAGCAACGCTTGCACCGTCGTCGCGGTCAGCAGTGCGATCGGCAGCGCGAGGAACAGCAGCAGCCGGTGCGGCCCTCGAAACAGGTTCAACCCTGGTACCCATTGCAGAAAGACCATGCCCCCCAACCCGAAGAAGCTCCAGTAAAGCACGAACAACGCTTGCAAACGCACGCGCCGTTCCGGAACCACGAAGGGCGCTGACACCGCCAGCGCCAGCCAGAGAACTCCCAGGCCGACGCGGTTCTCCCACATCCAGCCGTCCTCGTGGCTCAGCGGCGGCCCGACCAGGCCCGTCAAACACTGCAAGCCCTGGAACAGCGGAGTGAGCGATATCGGCATGCCCAGCGCCCGGTTCGACTCCCGGCTCGCTTCCACGGCGGGCAGCAGCTGGACCGCCGTCAGCAAGCTGGCGACGACGGCGGTCCAGAGGCCCAGGCCCAACCAGCGACGCAGGTGAGGCAGCGCGGCGCGCCAGTCGTCCACCGGTTCGAGCAACGGCAGCAGGCTCCAGGCAGCGACAAAAAGTCCCGCGTAGAGGGTCATCTGCGGATGCACGCCCAGCACGATCAGCGCGAATACCCCGCCCGCCAGCGAGGCTGCGGTCAAGCTCCCGCGCATCACCGCCCGCTCGAGGAACAGCAGCACCAAGGGCAGCCAGGCCAGCGGGCCGACGTTGAAATGGCCGCCGAGCAGCAGGTGCAGCAACCATTTCCCGGCCAGCATGTAGCCCAGCGCGGCGAGCAGCGCCGGCAGCGTTTCCAGCCCGCGGTGCCGGGCGTAGGCGCACATGCACAGCCCCGCCACGATGACGTGGAACACGGTCAGCCAGCTGCATGCCGCGCCGATATGCTCCGGCGGCACGAAGTACAGGATCGCGTGCGGTGGATAGAACGCCGAGACCTGCGGATCGTGGATGAAGGGCATGCCCGCGAACTGGCCGGGACACCACAACGGCAGCTCACCGTCCTGCTGCCAGGAACGCACCAGGAAGTGTTTGACCGGCACGTGATAGTTGATGAAGTCCGAGTAGGGCGAATAGAGGACGGCCAGCGGTTGCAGCACCAGGGGCCAGAAGAAGAGCAACCCCAGGACGATCAGGAAGCCGATGGGCCAGCCGCGAATCGACACGACGCGCCTACCTCGCAGGGGACCGTCACGGCTTGCGCCACACACCCAGGATCGACTTGCCCAGCGTGAAGAACAGCAGCGGATCGAGGAACCGCGACACCGGTACCATCAGCTTGTCCCAGGTCCAGATTTGCCGGGGCGTGGGCATGCCGCTGCCGAGCACGAAGCGGTTGCCCAGCGATGCCAGCAGGCCGACCGTGTCGAGGTATTTTTGCCGTTCGCACGCCAAGCCCGTTGGCGCGGCGGCTTGCAGCATGGCGCGGTTATACCGGCGAAAATGACCGATGGACTGGTCGAAGGGGCTGAACAGGAACTGATGGGCCGGCGCCAGCACCACGATGCGGCCTTGCGGCGCGAGATGTTCCGCGGCGCGCTGGAGTTCACCCCGGTCATCCTCGATATGCTCCAACACGTCGATGTAAATGATCGAATCGAAGCGCTCGTCGGTCGGTAAATCGGCCAGCGTACCGGCCCGCACCTCGCAGCAGGCAGGCAGTTCGCCGGCGTCGCGCTTCGCTTGCAGCGTGGCGGTCATTGCCGGGTCCGGCTCCAGGCAGACCCAGCGGCGATGCGGCCGGCGGCACAGGTTCAGCGTCGTCGTGCCCAGGCCCGCGCCGACTTCAAGGACGCTGTCGCCCAGGTAGCCCTGCAACTGGCGCGAAAGGTAAGCTTTCCAGTTGGCGGCGGCGGCGAACAGTTCCAGCTCGGAGCCGACGTAGGCAATGCTGCTCACGGCTGACACGCGAGCCTCCGGGTCTTCAGGACGAAATAGCTGTAGTCGCGCACCGGCAAGAAGTTCGCCCCCTGCCGGTTGCTCAGGATGATGAAGATGAACATCACCGAGCTGGCGATGGCCTGAAAGAGAATGATGAGCAGCAGACCGAAAGCATTGGTTGCCCAGCCGGGAATGGCCAGGTCCGTGGTGAAGCGGACCAGCACGACCGCGAGCAAGCCCGCCAACGCCAGGAAGATGACCAGCAGGCTGGCCAGCAGCAGGCGGACGCCGACCACGTCGCCATAGGCGGCGATGGCGCTCAGGCCGTGAATGACCAGGCCGACGAAGTTCATGCGGGGCTGTCCGGCCAGGCGGCGGGCGCGGCGTGTGGGGATGGCCTCGAAGGGCAGCCGGGCCTTGAAGACCGCGGATGGATAGTGGTTCCAGAGTTCGGTCACTGCGACCAGCCGGTCCACGGACTCGAACGGCAGGATGCTGAAGTTGCCAACGTTGATGCCCTGGCCCGTCAGCAGCTGATGCAATAGCC
>JAEUIF010001300.1 GCA_016795185.1 Planctomycetia bacterium
GTAAAAGTACCAAAATGCAAACGCACCACCGCGCCGGGTCGCGTTCCGGGTCGAGACTACCAGGCTGTGGGTAGTGCGGATCATGCTGGAATCAAGGGTATGAAAAAAGGGGAACCCCGGCCAGATAGAAGCCGGGGTTCCCTACTAAAATCGTGGCTGCTTCCGACGGCAGCCCGTCGGCTGCGTCAAAGCAGCCACACCTGTTTACCACTACACACTAGACCACCTCCTTTCGCTAGACCCACCCTGAAGCGGCCGGGAAACAGTTGTTGGCGACCGCCGCAGGCTCTAGCCCATCACGCCACGTTAGCGTGACACAGGGTTGCCGAACATTCCTGCCCCGTCACCTTCTTGCGGAGGGACTGGGTTGGGTGAGTCCGACTATTGGATTTTACCTCGACATCCAAGCCCTGCAAGCGGATTATCCCGAAAAACCGCTGCCATCGTGCCAGCCAAATTCCGTCGAAAAATCGCTTATCGTCCGCGCGTAAATCGCGTAGCCTGAAGGATGCGCACGCCGAACGGATCCCGGCGCCGTCATTCCGTTTTCACCTGCGAGCTATCCCATGACGTATCCCAAGCTGGTTCGCGTCCGTCAGCATTTCGAGCGCCCGCGCATCGAGAATATCCCCGCTGCCGTCCGGCAAACTCTCGAACGGCTGGACCTCGGCCGCGTCATCAAGCCTGGGCAAAGCGTCGCCCTCACCGCCGGCAGTCGCGGCATCGCCAACATTCCCGACATTCTCAAGGCGACGGCGGACTACGTGAAGGAACTCGGTGGCAAGCCATTCCTGGTGCCAACGATGGGCAGCCACGGCGGCGGCACCGCCGAGGGACAGCGCGCCGTGCTCGAAAGCTACGGCATCACCGAGGCATTCGTCGGCGCGCCGATTCGCGCTTCGATGGAAGTCGTCAGCCTGGGCAGTACGCCCGAGGGCTGGCCGGTGGTGCTGGACCGACATGCCGCCGAGGCCGACCACATCGGCGTCATCGGTCGGGTGAAGCCGCACACCGGGTATCACGGCCCGATTGAAAGCGGCCTCCTGAAGATGATGATGATCGGTCTGGGCAAGCATGCCGGGGCATTGAACTATCATCGCATCCTCCTCGAACAGCCTTACGATCAGGTGGTGCGGTCGGTGGGACGGGTGATTCGCGAGCGCGCCCCCATTGCTTTCGGCATGGGCATCGTCGAGAACGCTTACGACGAAACCGCCCTCATCGAAGCGGTGCTGCCGGCGGACTTCGAGCCGCGCGAGGAGCAAATGCTCGTCAGCGCCAAGAAGTGGTTGGCGAAATTGCCGTTGTCGCGCGCCGACCTGCTGGTCATCGACCAGATCGGCAAGAACATCAGCGGCTCTGGCATGGATACGAACGTGGTCGGCCGCAAGCGCGCGTTCCGTAACGACAAGTCGGCGCAAAACCAGCCGGAGATGCGCTTGATCTTCGTCCGCGGCCTGACCGAAAAGACGCATGGCAACGCGGCTGGCATCGGTTTGGCGGACTTCACCACGTCGCGCCTGGTCAACGGCATGAACTACCAGGCCACGGTCATCAATTGCCTGACGGCGGGCTATCCCGAAGGCGCGAACCTCCCGGTGCGTTTCGACACCGACCGCGAAGTGATCGACGCCGCCCTGGCGATCATCGGCACGCGACCCCCCGAGGAAGCCCGGATTCTGCGCATCCGTAACACGCTGCAAATCGACGAGGTGGACTGCTCCGAGCCATGCCTGCACGATGCGCACCGTGTCACCGAATTCAGCGTGGTGGGCGGGACCAAGCCGCTGGCCTTCGACGCCCAGGGCAATCTGCCCGAATGGGAGAATGGCCAGAAGCCGCACTGAGCGCAATTCAGCCGACTCCGGTCCAGGACGCAGGCAGCGCCTTGCCGGCAAACGTGGCATCTCGCGCCTGGTCCGTTCAATCTCCCTGGCCGTCCCGGATTGCCCCGATTGGCCGATCCCGGAGTTGGGCATGCCCCTTGCATTCAAGTACGGCGCGTTTAGAATCGAAATGTATATAGGAATCGCGGCGGCGTTGCCGTCGGCGGTCCTTGTTCCGACCTGTCTCCACCCCGAAGAACCCGAGCGAACAGTGCCCTGCCGGCGAAAGGCGAGTACCAGCCATGCCTAGCGACTTTTACACCCTTGAGCAAGCCGCCAACGTCCTCGGTGTGACCCCGGACGACCTGCAACGGATGAACCAGGATGGTGCGGTGCATGGCATGGAGCAAGAGGGAGCGTTGCAGTTTCGCGCCCAGGACATCGACGACCTGGCCCGGGCGCGCAGCCTGGGCAGCAACCCGGAACTGGACCTCGGCACCGCGCCGGAACTGGACCTGGGCCTTCAGGCGGCAGCCAACGATCCTCGATTTGAGGAAGACTCGATCTTCTCGGACAGCGGTTCATCCGCGCCGCCCCTCGACTTTAGCCCTGGGCTGACGCCGTTGACTGGCCTCGAACCCGAGCCTTCGCTCCAGCCCACGGTGGGACTGGGGCCGGCTCCGGAACCGTTCCCGGAACCCAATCTCGGCTCGTCCTCGGAATTCTCGATCGACGTGCCGGATTCGCCGTTGTCGCCGAGCGGCGCGCCCTTGAGCGGAGCTTTCCAACCTCCCGTCGAGGGAGCGGCCTTGCCGGTGTCCGAGGATAGCCTGGATTTCGGCGAACTACCGCAATCTCCCAGTTCCGCGCAACTCGCCCCGCTGTCTTCGGGCGGCGCGCCGGGTGGCCTGCAAGGTCCGCCGACGATTCCAACCATGCCCAAGGCTCCCGGCGCCAGCGACGTCAAGCTGGACGTGGAAACGGGCAGCTTTGAATTCTCGATGACGGTCGACAGCAGCGGGCGGCTCGCGGATCAGGCGGGACCGCTCTCGGGCGGGCCGAAGAGCAGCGGCGGCGCGCCCCCGGCCAGCTCCGCGCAACTGGCTCCGGCTGGCGGAGACAGCGATGTCCGGCTCGACCTCGACGAATCGATGATCGGCGATGGCGACAGCCTGATTTCGGTCGGCGAGAAGCCTGACAGCGACGTGCGCCTGGAGCCGGCGAGCCAGACGCACGGCACGCCGAGCGGCTCCGACTTGATGCAGACCGAGCAGATCGACCTCGACGCCGAACTGCGGGCCGCCGAGGAAGCCTCGCTGGTGCGCCGCACTGGGCAGCCCGGCCCGCGGATGACCAAGCCACAGCCCGGCCAGAGCCAGATGCCTGGAGGCAAGACCAAGGCTTTGCCGCCGGCCGCGCCCACCATGTTGCCGGCTTCGTCGCCGTTCGAGTTGTCGGATGAAGACCTCGACCTGCCCGGTTCGCTGGGCGCTTCGGCGGGCGGCAGCGCGACCTCCGACTCGGCCGTGCTCGGCGACCTGATGCCCGGCGGCTCCACGGCGGGCGGCCCCAAGTCGGGTTCGATGGGGCATGGCATGAGCAGCGCCAAGCTCGGCCCGCGCGCCGGCGGCAGCGAGTTCGAGCTGACCCTGGCTCCTGAAGAGGAATCGCCTCTCGCGCTGGGTGACGACGAGGATGTTGACCTGGGTGCCGCTCCGCCCAAGAGCGACATGGCCAGCAACCGTTCGGAGTTGAGCGGCGTCCACAAGCACGCCCCGATGGACAGTGACGCCGGCTCCAGCGACGACGCCGTCGATTTCGAGCTGACCGTGGACGATGAGGGCGTCACCGGCCCGAAGACGATCAAGGGCAAGCTCACCGATTCCGACAGCGAGTTCGAGTTGACCCTGGACGAAGGCAGCAGCACGTCGCTGCCGCGCGTCAGCCACACCGGCGCGAGCGCCAGCGGCGAGCAGAAGGACATCTTCGAGTCGACCGATTTTGAAATCGATACGGGCGGCGAGGCCGAATCCGCTTCGCAGGCGGTGGCCATCGACGAGGCCGACACCGATCTGGAAAGCTCGGACTTCGACCTGGCAATCGACGAAGGCTCCGCCGACGAAAGCGGCTCGCAGGTCATGGAACTGTCCGATGACGGTTCGATGTCCGGCGAGGAGCCCGCGCCGCGGCGTCGGTCGCGCGTGTCGCACGTCGATACACCGTCCGAGGAACTGAGCATCGCCGACTCGATGATGGACCAGGACCTCCTGGGCGCTGGCGGCGACGAGGAACCGCTGCCCGAGGACGATGAGGAAACCGTGCCCACGGTGCCCTCGGCCCAGGCGGAATGGGGCATGGTCCCGGTCATCCTGATGATTCCTTGCGTGCTCGTCATGTTCATGACGGCGCTGATGAGCTACGAACTGGTCAACAACATGTGGGGTTACCACGCCGCCACCAAGCCGTCCGGCTTGCTGGTGGAGAGCTTCGCCGGGCTGTTCAAGGACGAGGGCGGCAACTGACGGTCGCGGCAACCTGGAGAACGTGAACAAGGCCGGCGCTTTCGCCGGCCTTGTTATTTGGGGCAAGTATTTCCATTCGGGTGCCTACGTTGGAAAATACTCATCCTCCGGTTTCATCGCGGGCGTGCCAAAGATGATAGTCCGCACTCCCTCCTCGCTCCACAGGCGATGCGGCGTGTGCGGTTCGATGTAGACGAGCATGCCTGGTTCGACGTCGATCACGTCGTCGTGCAATTCCATCTTGCCCCGTCCTTGCAGGATGTAGTACACCTCCGTGCATTCCTTGTGGTAGTGCTTCACCGAATCCTGAATGAAGGTGATGTGGAAGTTGCACGCCGGCACGTCGGCCTGCGTCAGCAGCCGGGTGCTTTGCCCGCACGGGCAAGGAACCGTCGGCGCTTCGGCCAGACGGCGAACGAGATAACCGGCAGAGGTGGTCGTCGGCATGATGGCAGGTCCTGGGTTGGTGCGAAGCCACAAGCGGCTGGGTGACCGACAGTCAGTATAGCGTGCGTGGGTGCGACGGCGCAGCGCTTTATGGAAACGGGGCCGAGCATGAAGCCCGGAGCGAAGTACGCGAGTCTGCTGCTGCTGGCCCTCGTGGGCTGTCAGCCGGTCCCGGCCGTCGTACCGCCCATCACCGAACCGCCGGCGCCGCTCGCGGCCGACTTTCGAGCGGGTGCCGTGGGCCAGATCGTGGGGCAAGTGGTCTGGGAGGGCGAGGCGCCGCGCGTGCCGCCCTTCAGCGACCTGCCGTTGACTCTCTACCACGAGCAGGCCCGGATAAAATCGCTGCAACGGAACCCGAATCGGCCCGAGATCGCTCCGGAGAGCCGGGGCGTGGGCAACGCCGTGGTCTTCCTGCGCGGCGTGCCGCCCGCTGCCAGCCGGCCCTGGGATTGGCCGCCGGTGCAAGTGGCCATCAAGGACTACCGCTTGCAGGTGCAGCAAGGCGACCGCGGCGGGCGCTACGGCTTTGTGCGCCGCGGTGAATACGTTGAAGTCGTTTCCCGGCAGCCGGTGCATCACATGGTTAGGGCCTCGGGCGCGGCTTGCTTCAACCTCGCGCTGCCGGAACCCGATCAGTCTCGATCGCGACCCCTGACGCGCCGCGGCGTGGTGGAGTTGAGCAACGCCATCCACTACTTCTGGATGCGCGGCTATCTGTTCGTGGACGACCATCCCTACTATGCCTGCACCGACCGCGACGGTCGGTTCGTCTTGCACGATGTTCCGCCGGGCCAATACGACTTGGTTTGCTGGCTGCCCAGCTGGCGCGAGGCCGCCCGCGATCTCGATCCAGAACTGGGCACGGTCTTGCGACTGCACTTCGAGCCGCCAGTCGAGAAGTCGCATGCGGTGATTGTCGAGACGGGGCGCACGCTGGACGTGCACTTTGAAATGCGGCTGGCCGATTTCGGCGAGCCTGCCAAGAGAGTCGCCCGCGATAACAGCGCGCGACCGGCTGCCGTGGTCCGCACAGCGGACCCTACAAGATAGCTGTACGGTCCGCTGTGCAGACCACAGCAGCCGGCGCAACCTCCATTCGCCAACCGCTCGAATCGTGCGGGGAGGCTGGATCGGTGCGTTCACGAAGAATCGGGAATGCGCTGTACTTGCCCTGTCTCAAACCGCAAGCGGACAATCGTCGGCTTGCGGTTTTGCATTTCCCCCCCAAATCTGGCATCCTATGGGGATGAAGTAGCGCACTTGCGAATGAACCGAGCCTTCATGAGTCACGAACTCATTCGTACCTGGCTGAAGTTGCCGGCGGGCGACTGGCCACCCGACCACTACACGCTGCTGGGGTTGTCGGTCGGTGAGCCGGACACCGAGCGGATCGAGCGGCATGTGCAACTCCGTATGGAGTGGGTGCGCCGATATCAACTCGCCCATCCGGACCTGGTCACCGAAGCCATGAATCGGTTGGCCCAGGCGTTCGATTGTCTGCGCGATGCAGAATCCAAGCAGGATTATGATGTTCGCCTGAAACGCGGCGAGGCCGTGCCGCCGAAAGGACCGGCGTCCAAACCCGCACTGAACCCGCCGCCCGCTACTCTGAAGGGGCCGGCGTCCAAACCCGTGGTGAACCCGCCGCCGGTTTCGGCCAAGGGGTCGCCGTCCAAACCCGTGCTGACGCCTGCATCCGCCAAGGGACCGGCGTCGCGGCCCGTGCTGGCGGCAGCCGCAACGACCGTCGCCAGTGACCGGGCCACGCTCGAAGTCCCGCCGGAAGCAGTGCCGGACAAGGTCGGAGCGGACGAAGCCGCCACCGCTCCGCCGCCACCCGTTGAGGAGCCGGTTGATCCCGCACTCGAAGCAGCGCGTTCCTGGCCGGCACGGCGCGGCCTCGGCACCAAGCGCGCCATCTACACGCGCATCTCGCGCACGCGCCGCCTCATTCGCGCCTGGGTGCAAGCCGGCAAGTATCTCGGCGATCCGCGCTTCCAGGTCACCCAGAAGCCCGAAGCGATCGACCTGGTCCGTCAGCTGACCATCATCCGCCAGCAGTTGCAGGACTTTCCGCCGCTGCTGGGGCAGGCGGGGCAGCCAGGCTACCTGGTCATCGCCTTGGCCCGCCAGCCGGAAATCGTCAAGACTTTTCTGGCTCTCTCGCCGGCCCAGCGGCGCGGCTACGTCCGCGACTGGCAGGCCGGATTGACCTTCCTCGCCGCCTATCGGCTGTTTCTGCGCGAGGAACTGACGGCCATGCGCCGCCGTGGTCGTGTCGGTCGGCTGCTGCTCGGCGTCAAATCCCTGGTGGTCGAGCATCCGACCATCTGGCTGCTGCTGCTCGCGCTCCTCACGGCGAACCTGGCCTGGCCGCCGTTGTGGGAGAAGCGGGTGGTGCAAGGAATCGTGCTGGCTGGGGCGCTGGTCCTGTTCTTTATACTGCGCGACAGCGCGCCGCGCCGCCGCCCGGCGCTGCATCGCATTCGACGTGAAACCGGCGGCGACTGAACGCAGCGCCGCTGTGCGACCCACTCTCCCCGCCTGTTCCGGCGGCCTCCGCTCCGCTATGCTAACCCGTGCGAGATAATCCATACGCAGAGGGTTTGTCGTGCTAATCGCCGCCGCGTCCGAGGGTGGTCATTGGGCCTGGAGCGCGTTGGGACTGCTGAGCGTGCCGGCCCTGGTGGCGCTGAATGCCTTCTTCGTCGCGGCCGAGTTTGCCCTGGTGGCGGTGCGCAAGACGCGCGTCGAGGAAATGGTCAATCAAGGCGTCGCCGGCAGCCGTTCCGTCCTCTCGGCGGTGAACCACCTCGACCGCTCGATCGCGGCCACGCAGCTGGGCATCACGCTGGCAAGCATCGCGCTGGGTTGGGTAGGCGAGCCGGCGCTAGCGCGACTGATCGATCCGCTGATGGCCTACGCGCCGGATGCCTGGCGCAGCGTGGCGACGCATTCGGCGGCGACGGCGTTGGCTTTCGCGCTTATCACCTTCATGCACGTCGTTTTCGGCGAGCTGATTCCCAAGACCGTGGCCCTCCAGGTGCCGGACAAAACCGCCATTTGGGTGGCGCGGCCGCTCAACGTCTTCTCGAAGCTCAGCCGGCCGCTCATCGTCGTCATGAACGGCACGGGCAACCGCGTGCTCCACTGGTGCGGCTTCCGCGCCGCCCAGGAAGCGCACATGGTCCATTCCGTCGAAGAACTGGTGATGCTGGTCGAGGACACCGAGGAAGCGGGACTGATTGACGAGGATCAGGCGGAGTTTCTGCAAAATGTCTTCCGGTTGTCGAACAAGCAGGTGTGCGACTGCATGGTGCCGCGCGAGAAGATGGCCACCCTGGAGTTGCACACACCGCCCGACAAGGTGCTGGAACACGTCCGCCAGGGAGCGCATACCCGCCTGCCTGTCTTCGACGGCGAGATGGACAACATCGTCGGCATCGTCAACACGAAAGACCTGTTCTATCTCTTCAGCTTGAACGGTGTGGTGATTCTGGAAGACGCGATCTACCCGGCCACGTATCTGAAGCCCGACGAGTTCGTCGGCACGGCCTTGCGGCTCTTGAAACAGGCGCGGCGGCCAATGGCGCTGGTGCGCGACGATGCCGGCAAGATCGTCGGTCTGATTACTTTGGAAGACGTGATCGAGGAAATCGTCGGCGACATTGAGGACGAGCACGACCGGCCGACGCCGAAACTGACGCGCCGCCTCCGCAGCGCCACGGTCAAACAGGCCATCGCCGGTGAGCGAAAAAAGCCGTAGGGCCACTCGCTCGCGGTTTTGCACTCCGACTGCTGAGAGTTACCGGACCAAACTCGTAGGGTCCGCCGTGCGGACCACTGAACCACAGTAAGCACCATGGTTGATGGTCCGCACAGCGGACCCTACGGGAGTTGGGTCCGACCATCTTCCTGCAAGTCAGCCCCTGTCTCACCGGCCTTTCGCCGAATCAACTCGTTCAAGTCGGCGGAAACTGACTCGGCCGGCAGCACAAACTGGCCGCCCGCGCGGAGCCGCAGCAGCCAGAAGTCCGGCCAGACGACGACCTGGCCCAGATCACTCCAGGCCGCCGTACTTTGCAGGTCCGGGGCTTCCATGCGAATCTGTTCGTCCGTGAAGACGACGCGCAGCCGGCGTTCGGTTTGCCCCTCGAACGGCGCCAGCACCGACGCACGGGCTTCTCCGCGCAGGAAAGAGCGACGCGCGCGGCTCATCAGGGCTAGACCGCCGGCGAGCACGGCCAAGACGACATACAAAGCCGGCGGGAGCCAGCCGCCCACCACCAGCGGCAACAGCAAAACTAACGGTACGACCAGGAACGCGGGGCGCGACAGCCAGCCGCCGCCCGGCAGCACCACGCGCTCGACGAGACGGCGCGCGTAGCGGTCGGCGAGTTCGTCGGTGACTTCAAACTCCACGGTGAGCGGTTCATTCATGGCACTCAATACTTCATTTCCATGCCGATACTGATGCCCTGGATCAGCACGGAATTCTGATCCAGCGTCGCGATCGGCCGCGTGGCCGCCGCCGCCGCGTTGAAGCTGGCCGAGGTCGGCAGCTGCGTCACGTCGAGTTGCGGATCGATCTGCGCGCCAGGCCGCACGGCGTTGGACCAGATCAAGCACTCGTAGGCGGCCCAGAAGCGGAGGTTCTCAGCGCACTGGTAGCCGACGGTGAATTGCAGTTGCGGCACCACGGTGAAATCGTTGAGGACGACCCGGCCGATGTTGGTCGGCAAGGCCAGCACGCCGCCGGGCAGCGTCGTGGTCACGCCGCCCGTGGTCCGGGTGGACGCGCCGTTGATGTCGATGGTCTGGCGGTTCACGCCCGCCGCCACCTTGAACTGCCAGCCGAGCAACAGGTGCGCTAGCCGGCATTCCTGGCGGACGCCGATCTGCGCCCCGGCGAAGCGGTTCTGCGTCTCGAAGCTGTCAAAGGCCGACACCACGCTGCCCGCAGCGACGGCCGCGCCGTTGAACCGCATGTTGTTGCCCGTGCCCGCCGTGGTGCTCTGCTGGACGTTGATGCCCTCTTCGAGCACCATGCAGCGCAGCCCGGCGATCAGGTCCCAATCGGTTTCCACACCCCGGATGAACTTGGCAACGAAGTTGAACTCACCGCCATAGACCTGGCTGTCGGCACCAATGCTGACGGAGCCAGTCCGGTTCACCGGAAAGGCGACGACGACCGCTTCCTGGCCATCCGTCGCCGCATTGACATAGGGACGCGACAGCACGGTGGATGTGACGTCGCTGCCGGCCAGCGTCAGTTCGCTGTCGCTGGCCTGGATGATGAACACGTTGGCTTCCAGCCCGAAGATCC
>JAEUIF010001307.1 GCA_016795185.1 Planctomycetia bacterium
CCAATGCTGACCGCCGAACAGTTGACCGCCTACCACGCAGCCGCGCAGGACGCCGCCCGACGCGGCGCTGCCGTCCTCGAAGAGTGGCGGGCGCGCTTTCAGGTGCGCGAGAAGGCCCGCTTCGACCTCGTCACCGACGCCGACCTGGCCTCGCAGCAAGTCATCCGCGAACTCGTACTGGGACGGTTTCCCGACCATGCCTTTCTCGGCGAGGAAGACCAGGGCGAACGCCGCCGACCCGGTCCCGATTCCCCTCCCACCTGGATCGTCGATCCGCTCGACGGCACGACGAACTACGTCCACGACTGTCCGCTGTACTGCGTGTCCATCGGCCTCCAGGTGGCGGGCGAACTGGTGGTCGGCGCGGTGCTGGACCCGTCGCGGAACGAGTTGTTTCATGCGGCCCAGGGGCGCGGCGCCTGGGTGAACGAGCGGCGGATTCAAACCAGCACGACGGCGCGGCTCGAAGAAACCCTGCTGTCCACCGGCTTCCCGCCCGACCTGAAGGGCCACGAAGCGACGCTCGACTGGTGGCGCTACTTCTCCTTCCGCGCCCGTTCGCTGCGGCGCACCGGCAGCACGGCCCTGAACATGGCCTACGTTGCCTGCGGACGCTTTGACGGTTACTGGGCCTTCGACAATCACGTCTGGGACGTGGCCGGCGGCACCGTCTTGGTCCGCGAGGCCGGCGGCACCGTCACCAACGTCGATGGCACTCCCTACGACCCCTTCACGCCCGATGCGGTCGCCACCAATGGCCCGCTGCACCCCGTCATGCTGGAGTGCCTGCGCCAGAAGGTCTAAACTCCTCCTCGGTCAGTGCCCTCGAGCAGCGAGCGGCGGGGTTTATCCCCGCCGTGTGCGACACGCCACACACGGCGGGGATAAACCCCGCCGCTCGCTTTGCCGTTTGGGTCGTTTTCATTGGACCACTGCGGATATTCCGGACGTGACGATTTTCCCGACGCGGCAATCCGCACAATTCGCGAAAGCTATGCTGGCTGCCGGGGTTTGGCGTTTATAATGGATGCCGATTCACTTCGCGGGCGTCCCAGGGGGGAAGGGTCGTGTCGTCACCACTTCGCCGGTCCTGGCTCTTGCTGCTGCTCCTGACAGGCTGCCATCTGCTGATCGTGCGCGCCGCCGACCCCCTGCCGAAAGCCCCGGCCAAGGGCCTTGACGTCTCCAAGCTGCCCCCCGGCACCGTGTTCGTCATCGGCGAGGACGGCAAGGACGTGCTGCAACAGCCCGGCGTCGTGGTCCTCTCGGCGGATGAGTTCGTCAAGATGCGTGACGAACTGCTCCAGCTCAAGAAGCAGCTGACCGCGGAGAAGCCCGCCTTTGCGGGACAACTCAAACTGTCCGGCCGGGTGGACGGCGACCTGGTGCATTTGCAAGCCCGCTACGAGTTCGAGACCGTGAAGGCCAAGGCGCTGGTGCCGCTGGGCTGCAAGAACGCCTGGCCGCGCACCGCAACCCTCGACGATGGTCAGCTGCCCCTGCTCCCGCCGCCGGGCGACGATGGCTTCGTGGTGCAGATCGAGAAGCCTGGCGCGCACCGGCTAACGCTGGACCTGGACCAGTCGGTGACCGCGCGCGGCGGCAAGAGCCAGGATCGCGGCTTCGAGCTGAACCTGCCCGGCGCGGCCGTCACGCTGCTCGAATACCTCGATCTGCCGCCCGCCGTGAAGGAAGTCCGCATCGCCGGCCGAAGCTTTTTACCGCAGCAGCTGAGTTCGCGCAATGAGAAACGGCAATTGATTGCCCTGGGACCGATCGACAAACTGGAAGTGCTCTGGAAGGGACAGGCCCCGCAGCAGCAAGGCGAGGCCCTGCCTGAAGCGGAAGGCAAGGTCACGGTCAACGTCGATGATACGCACGTCACCACGGAAGCCGAGTTACGCCTGCAATTGCGCAGCGGGCAAACCAAGGAATGGCGGCTGCAAGCGCCGCCTGGTCCGCAGACCAAGGTCGAAGTCGATTTCCCCGTCGGCGACGAGCGCACCACGGCGGACGGCAAGGGCCCGGCGGAGGTCCGCGCCCGCCTGCTGGAGCAACTGGCGCCCGTCGTGGAGCCGGGCGACGCCAAGAACCCGGTCTGCACCATCCGACTGAAAGAGGCCAGCGCCGAACCGTTGCTCGTGCGCATCCGTACTCAACAGCAGCGGACCGCGAAGACGCCGATCGGTCCGTTCGTGGTGCTGGGCGCGGTGCGGCAGCAGGGAATCATCAAGGTCATGGCCTCGCCGGACCTGCGGCTGCGCTACAAGTCGAAGGGCGATGTCAGCCAGCGCGAGGTGAGCGAGGAACAGCGGCGCGGCAATAACACGGTAGCGCTCTTCAGCTACTGGAACCTGCCGCAGCCGGCCAAGGACAACCAG
>JAEUIF010001338.1 GCA_016795185.1 Planctomycetia bacterium
GACGGCGATTACTTCAAGGCCGTCGAACAGAAGATGTCCTCGGAAACCATCTCCAAGGTGCTCTACCCGTCCGACGCGGTCATTCACGGCAAGGAGCTGCGGCTGGTGCAGGAATACTTCCTGACCGCCTGCGCCATCCGCGACATCATTCGCCGCTACCTGAAGTCGCACGAGGATTTCGACCAGTTCGGCGAGAAGGTGGCCATCCAGCTGAACGACACCCACCCCACGCTCGCCGTGGCCGAACTGATGCGCTACCTGGTGGATGAGCGCAGTCTGGATTGGGACGAGTCCTGGCGCACCGTGCAGCAGGTCTTCGGCTACACCAACCACACGTTGCTGCCCGAGGCGCTGGAGAAATGGCCGGTGCCGTTGATGGAGTACGTGCTGCCCCGGCACATGCAGATCATCTACGAGATCAACCACCGCTTCCTGGAAACCGTGGCCAAGGTGTTCCCCGGCGACAACGACCGCCTGGCGCGGATGTCGATCATCGAGGAAGCCAACCCGAAGCAGGTGCGGATGGCCCACCTGGCGATGGTCGGCAGCCATTCGATCAACGGCGTGGCGGCGCTGCACAGCGAGCTGGTCAAGTCGCAGCTGGTGCCCGACTTCTACGCCCTCTGGCCCAAGAAGTTCAACAACAAGACCAATGGCGTCACCCAGCGGCGCTGGCTGCTGGGCTGCAATCCGCAGCTGGCCGAACTGCTGACGAAGACCGTCGGCGACGGCTGGGTCACCAACCTCGACAAGCTGCGCGAGATGGAGCCGAAGGCCAAGGACGAGAGCTTTCAGCAGGAATTCCGGCAGATCAAGAAGGCCAACAAGGCCAACCTGGCCCGCCTGATCCAGGATGTCATCCACCTCAAGGTGGACCCGGAAACCCTGTTCGACGTGCAGATCAAGCGCATTCACGAATACAAACGGCAGCTGCTCAACGTGCTGCACGTCATCCATCGCTATCTGTGCATCGTCGAGGACGGCCAGGAACCGATCCAGCCGCGCACCTGCATCTTCGCCGGCAAGGCGGCACCCGGCTACTGGGCGGCCAAGCAGATCATCCGGCTGATCCACAGCGTCGGCAAGGTCATCAACAACGACCCGCGCGTCAAGGACCGGCTCAAGTTGCTCTTCCTGCCGGATTACCGGGTCACGCTGGCGGAGACCATTATCCCCGCCGCCGACCTGAGCGAGCAGATTTCCACCGCCGGCATGGAAGCGTCCGGCACCGGCAACATGAAGTTCGCCCTCAACGGCGCGCTGACGATCGGCACCCTGGACGGCGCTAACGTCGAGATCATGCAGTGCGTCGGCGAGGAGAACATCTTCATCTTCGGGCTGAAGGCCCACGAAGTGGAAGAGCGCCGCCGCAACCACTCCTATCGGCCGCAGGAGTATTACCAGAACGTGCCGGCGATCCGCCGCATCCTGGACTGCTTCAAGAACGGCCGGTTCTCTCCGGACCAACCCGACCTGTACCAGTGGATTTACCAGGCGCTGGTGGAGCGCGGCGACTTCTACTTCCACCTGGCGGACCTGGAAGCCTACATCGCCGCCCAGGACCGCGTCGAGCGCACCTACAAGGACCGCAAGACCTGGGACCGCATGGCGGTGCTGAACGTCGCCCGCATCGGCATGTTCTCCAGCGACCGCACCATCAAGCAGTACGCCGATGAAATCTGGGGCGTGAAGCCGGTGGTATGAAGCGTCGGCTACTCGTGCCGCAGCGCTTCGATGGGGTCCAGCCGGCTGGCGCGGCGCGACGGATACCAGCCAAACAGCACGCCGACGCTGATGGAGACGATCAGCGACAGGAAGATCGACTCGACATTCACGCGCGCCGGCAGGTGCTGCTTCGTGATCGCTTCCCAGGCCCAGGGAATCACGAAGATCGAACCGAGGCCGAGCAGCACGCCCCACAGGCCGCCGACCGTGGTCTGCGCCACCGCCTCGACCAGAAACTGCAAGGTGATGTCGCGCCGCTTGGCCCCCAGTGCTCGGCGGATGCCGATCTCGCGCGTGCGCTCCGTGACCGTCGCCAGCATGATGTTCATGATGCCGATGCCACCCACCATCAGCGAGATGCTGGCGATCAACACCAGCAGGCGGGTGAAGCGCTCCTTGGCCCGTTCGGCTTCTTCGAGGCGATCGAGCGGCACGGTGACCGCATAGTCCTTCTTCGGATGGTAGCGGTCGAGCATATCGCGGATCACTTCGCCGACGGGCCGCACCTGGTCGATGTCCGAGACCGTCAGCGTCACCTGGCTGAGTTCGACCTTCTCACCGCTGCGCGAACCGGACGAGCGCAGGTAGACCACCGGACCGAAGCGCGCCCGGCAGGTCTGCAAGGGGATGTAAATGTCGTTGTTGAAATCCTCCGCCGCCTGGCTGCCGCCGCTGCCGCCGGTCGGAATGCGGTGGTGCAGCACGCCGACCACGCGGTAGAAGTAGATGCCGACGCGCACCGTCTGGCCGAGCGGGTCTTCGTAGGGGAACAGTTCCTCGGCCACCCCCGCCGCCAGCACGGCCACGTTCTTCATGTGCGTATCGTCGTCCTCGGTCAGGAAACGGCCGGCGGCCAGGGTCAGCTGGTTGACTTCCGTGTATTCCGGAACGGTGGCCACCAGCCGGCCGTTGAACATACGTTCGAGGTAGCGGACTTCCTGCGGGAAGACGCGCATCGGCACCCGGCGGGTGATGACGCCGATGGTGCCCAGGCGTTCGTAGTCGTCGTACTTCAGACCGTAGATGGCCACGAACGAACGCCGCTGCGTGCTGGCGTCGTCCGCCGGCTTGACGCTGCGGACGATGATGTTGGTCGCGCCCTGCCGCTTGATGTCTTCGAGGGCATCGTGCATGCTGCCCTCGCCGAACGCCATCAGGGAGATGACCGCCGCCGTGCCGATGATGATGCCCAGCACGGAGAGAAACGCCCGCAGCTTGTGCAGCCAGAGCGAGCGCAGCGCCAGCACCAGCGTCCGCCGGCCCTTGTCGGAGGTGACCAGGACGACGAACGACGCCAGGTAGACGAGGCCCAGGCAGAACGAAATGAAATAGATCATGCAGCCGCCGCTCGGTCCCCGTGCGTCGTCCCGCCTTCAGATAGGACGCTGCTCATATTATAAACCCCGCCGTCCACCAAAGTGTTCGTGGGCCAGGGCGGTCATCCGCTGACCACCCTCCGAGCCAGGAAATTTTCGCTGGGCACGGAGTGGCAAAACCCCAATGTTTTGCCACTGCGCGCCAATTGCTTCTTGGCGCGGAGTGGCAAAAACCCCAGTGTTTTGCCACTCCGTGCCAAACTGCTCGTTTTTGCCCGACTGCCCTTGAACGACCGCACCTCGGTTTGGCAGACTCTACCTGGCCGCAGGCTCTGCGCTCCAACCTGAAGTGTACGCGCTGGCCAATCCCTGGTGTAAGAGCAATCGGTCGGCTGTCTGAATAGGAAGCGAGGAGGTACGCTCGCCGGATGCGGGGAGCGACTCGCACGCCCTCGGAGTACCGAGGGACGTGCCACCCACGGTTCGTTCCAGCAGCGACTCGCTTGACCAGGTTCTGGTGCCTTGTCCAGGGAGTGCTTGCCTGACCGCCCACAGTACGTCGGGCTTTCCAGCCCGACAGGCAGCGCCGGTGATCTGCGGTGTCGTCGAGCGGGCGCGGCCAGCCACCGGCGCGACGTGTCGGGCTGGAAAGCCCGACGTACGTCAGGCCGCCACTCCCTGGACAGCGCGCTAGGAAAACAACACTCCCCAGCACCAGCGGAGATCGATCCAGAAGACGCGGATCATGATGACGAAAGTCAGCAAGATGGCGGGCAAATGCAGCCAAAGCGGCAGATGGGACAGCGGTGTGCCAGTGACCATCTCATATAGCAGACTCAGCGCCTGAAAGCCATTGAGCGAGGGCAAGGGCAGGAGGTTGCTGACTCCCATGCAAATGAAGAGGATGCCGACCGAGGTCAACCAACCCCACCCCGACAACGGGCCAATCGCGCCGGCAGTGACGATAAAGCCAACGTAGCCGCCCCAGCCTTCCAGCGATTGAAATGAAACAGTCCGCCAGATGAACTCAAGAGCGGTCGCTCGGAGAAGTTGGTACTGGGCGGCCCAGCTGGATGGGTCCGAAGTAAGAGCCAGGCCGCCCACGGCGCAGGGACGGACCATGCTTTCGGCAGGCGTCGTGACAGCCAGCTGCGGCGCTCCCGCCCAGACGGCCACGCCAAGCAACACGATCCCCATCAACAGGCAGCTCACTGGCCCAACCAGAGCCAGTATCAACCGGGTCCACGGTGGGGTGTCGATCAAGCGTTTGCCCAACGGCGCCCCCGCTTCGGAAACCGGAAGCTCATCGTCCTTGGTCATGCCGGCGAAAAGGGTGCTGCCGCCCATCGGAATGCAACCGACGCGAAACTTGCAGCCGTGCATGGTCCGTTCCCACAACGATGGGCCGAACCCAATGGAAACTTCCTGCACGTGGATGCCAGCTATCCAGCCCACTGCGGCCTGGGCCAGCGTGTACACGGCGAAACCCAGGATACAGGCCAGCAGCGCGAGCAGGGCGTAGACGAACGGCGCGGTGAACATGGCGATTCCGCGTGGGCCAGGGACAGCAACTGCTTGCGGTTTTGCAGGCCGTTACACCCAGCCTTCCTTGGGCGCTTCCGCGCCGAACCAGCGTTCGGTGACGACCTTCTTCTTGGTGTAAAACGCGACCGCGTCCGGACCGTGGGCGTTCAGGTCGCCGTAGAAGGAGTTCTTCCAGCCGCCGAAGGAGAAGAAGGCCATCGGGGCTGGCACGCCGAGGTTCAGGCCCAGCATACCCGCCTGGATGCGCATGCGGAATTCCTTGGCTGCCGCGCCCGACTTCGTGAACAACGAGACGGAGTTGCCATAGCGGCCGGCGTTGGCCAGCGTGATCGCCTCGTCGAGGTCCTTCGCCCGCAGCACGGACACCACCGGCCCAAAAATTTCCTCGCGGGCGATGAACATGTCGGGCTGCACATCGTCGAACACGGTCGCGCCGACGAAGCAGCCGTGCGGATGGCTGGGTGCCGTCGCGTTGCGGCCGTCGAGCAGCAGCTTCGCGCCTTCCTGCACGCCGCGCTCGATGCCCGCGAGAATACGCTGCTTCTGTTCGGTGCTGAGGACCGGGCAGAGCGTGGCCGATTCATCCAGGCCGTCGCCTAGCTTCAGGGCCTTCGCGCCGTCGAGGAACGCCGAAACGACCGCATCCTGCTGCGCCTTGTCGCCAACTGCGGTGAGCACACTGCCGGCCAGGCAGCGCTGCCCGGCGCAGCCAAAGGTCGCGCCGATCAGGGCCGGCACGCTGCGCGGCAGGTCGGCGTCCGGCAAGACGATCAGGTGATTCTTCGCGCCGCCCAGGGCCTGCACCCGCTTGCCGTGCTTGGTGCCCAGGCTGTAGACGGCCTCGGCCACCGCCGACGAGCCGACGAACGAAATCGCCTGCACCTGCGGATGCGTGATGAGCTTCTCGCTCACTTCCTTGCCGCCCTGAATGACGCCGACCACGCCTTCGGGCAAGCCCGCCTCGGCGAACAGTTCGACCAGCCGGCTGCCGGTCAGCGGCGCCTTCTCCGCCGGCTTCAGGATGAAGCAATTCCCGCAGGCGACGGCAATGGGCATCATCCAGAGCGGGATCATCGCAGGGAAGTTGAAGGGCGGGATGCCCGCCACCACGCCGACCGGCTCCAGCGCAACATGGCTATCGACGTTGCGGGCGATTTCCGGCAGCGTCTTGCCCATGAGCAGCGTGGAAATGCCGCAAGCGAATTCGACCACGTCCAGGCCGCGGCGCAGGTCGCCGCGCGCCTCGCTCAGCAGCTTGCCGTTCTCGCGGACGATCAGCTGGGCGATGTCCTCGAAGTGTTTTTCGATCAATTCGCGGAAGCGAAAGAGGAAGCGGGCCCGGTCGGGCGCGGGTGTAGCGCGCCAGCCGGGAAACGCGGCGGCGGCAGTGGTACAGGCCTCGTCTACCTGTTCCAGCGACGCCTCGCGCACCGCCGCCACCTGTTCGGTGATATTGGCCGGGTTCAGGAGTCGCCGGGTCGTCGGGCCTTCACCCTCGACCCAGCGGCCGGCAATGAAGTTGCCCGTATGCAAAGTGGGCCTGGTAGTCTTTTGCGGCTTGTCCTTGAGTTGGGATGTCATGGCTCATTTCTCGCGGTTGAAAGAGAGAATAGCTGACAGCTATCAGCTCATAGCTGTCAGCTATTCATGGTTGTTTTCTCTGGCAACGGATTCTTGTAGGTCAGGCTTTCCAGCCTGACAGGCAGCGTCGGAGCTAAGCCGCTCATCGCGGGCGCTTCAGTCAGGCTGGAAAGCCTGACCTACGATTATTTCAGCGGCTGCATGTCGGCCGTCTTCGGATCGAGCCGCAGGACATAGACCTGGCTGTTCGTATCGACGGCCCAGAAGAGCTTGCGTTTCGCATCGTACATCAGGCCGAGCGAAACGTTCCGGCCGCTCTTGCCGCTGGGGTCCGTGCCGCCGATCTTCAGCGATACCCATTGATTGTTCGCGCAATCGTAAGCCGGCGTCCGCCGCGCGCCGGTCTCATCCGCCGGCAGCAGACCGCCGACCAGCAGCAAGTCGTTGATCTCATCGTAGCGAATCTGGCACAGGTAGGGGATGCCCGTGGCGGCGGCCATGTTCTTCGGCGACAGCTGCGAGACCGCCAGCGTCTTGTTGTCCAGGGCATGCAGCTGGCCTTCGTACTTCGTCTTGTCGCCGTAGGGCTTGACCGCGAACAGGAAGCGGTCGCGCTTCGAGTCGTAGACCACGGTCGAGTTGTCCACGACCGCGCCGGGCAGCTTGCCTTGCAGCTTCTGTTCGACCCACTGGTTCTGCTTGGCGTCGAAGCGGAAGAAGCCGCCGCGCCCGGTCCAGCAGACCAGGCCCTGCGGCGTGGCGCAGAGCGTGAGGGTGTAGAAGCAATCGTTGTAGATCATGCCCTGCGGCTTGAGGAACCGGCCGGTCCAGTCGCCGAGCGTCGGGTCGTAGGTGTAGCAGTAGTTGGTCTGCCCGGTGTTGAGCATCCGCTTGCTGGGCAGGTCGTAGCCGTAGCTCTGGTAGGTATGCCCGGTGATCCACGGCCGACGATTGAAACTGTAGCCTTCGGGGTATTCGGTGTTGCTGTAGAGCTGGCCGAGCGGGAACTCGACCGGGCTGCACAGTTCCCAGCGGTTGGTGGCGCAGTGGTAGTGCAGCACATCCGTCCCACCGTGGGCCGAATGGCCGCCCGACCAGCGCAAGATCAGGTCGCGGTCGGGATCGAGGACGGCGGTGCCCCAGTCGCGGTTGAGCGCCGGCAGCTGCGGCGGCTTGGTGGCCAGCCAGGTATTCGCTTCCAGCTTCTTCAGCACCTCTTGAAACTCCGCGGCTTGCGGCTTCGCACCTTGCAAATAGTAATCCGGATGTAACCGGCCCGTGCGATAGCCGCGCTGATTCGGCGCGACGCCCTCCTTCGGCCCGGTCCAGGTATTGGCGGCGATGTCGTAGGTCCACTCGCCGTCGTCGATCTCGCGGTACTGCGCGCCGACGTAGTCGGTGCTGGACGTGTACGTATAGCCGCCGCTGAGCGTGATCTTTCCGTCCGTTATTTTCAGTACGTGATTGGCTCGCGGCGGTGGGGCGGTCTTGGGCTGGCGTTGCTCCCACTTCTTTTTCGCGGGATCGAAGGTCCAGGTGTCGTTCATCAGGTAGTCGAGGTGATCGCCGCCGAACAGGACGAACAGCTTCGACTTTTCATCGTAGACGATGGGGCTGAGGGCGCGGGCTGGGGGTTCGGCATTCAGTCGGTCAGTGACCTGTTCGAGCGAGACCTGGACCTGGGCTAACTGATGGATCGTGTCAGCGGACACGCCCATCGGCAAGACCAGCGACACGGCCTTGGCCTGAGCCTCGACCGCTTCCAGTTCGCGAAGGATCTGCTGGGTCGGCTCACCATCCTGGAGTTGGAGCTTTTTTGCCTTCAGCCGCAAATCGCCAATGGCCGCGCCGAGATCGGCCGAGAAACTGTCCAGCGCGGGCGACAGTTTCTCCTTCACCAGTTTAGCTTCATCCGCCTCCGGCAAGCCCTGGAAATAAACGGCGCGGACTCGAGCACGCTGGTTGCTCAACTGCTTGCACAGGACGATGAAGTCCCCGTCGTAATGGTCCCATGCCCAGTGCTGTTTCCGCAATTCCGCCGAAACGTCTTGCCATTCACCGTTGACCTTGAGCCGTGTATGCCCGATGCCGTCGTCGCTCTTCTGGTCCTGGCCGCCGAAGGCGAGGCCGGTGCC
>JAEUIF010001345.1 GCA_016795185.1 Planctomycetia bacterium
TTCACCGCTGTGCCTGGGACGGCCCGCGGTGCCGCTACAATCGGCAGCGGCGGCGCAGTCGCCCTACACGGGGATAAACGGACGCTGAAGGGTGATTCGGACAAGGGAAGTGCGGATTTTCGCGAGCGGGGAGGCGGCGAGCGACTCGCCGCCTCAAGGCGGAACGACGATCCCTGCTGTCAGCGTCCCTTGATGGGTTGCCATTCCAGGCCGAGGAATTCGAGCCCCAGCAGTTCGCGGCGGGCCAGCAGTTCCCAGGGCGTGCCGGGGTGGTTATCGACGAGCTTCCGGAGCAACTCACGGGCGCGGCGGACGAACTTGTCGGAATCACGACTGCTCGGACGTTCGCGGGGCGACAGCTGCCAGGTATCGTGCTGCGTGGGATCGCGCTCCGGCAGTTCATCCTTGCGCATCCGGCCGAGCATCCAGTTGTATTCGTTCAGCACGGCCATCCGCAGCAGCAGGCGGGAGCTGGTGAAGTCGTAGAGGGCCTGCCAGCGTTGCGGAGCGCGGTCGCGCTCGTCCTTCAGTGCGTTCAGTTCGTCCAGACAGGCTTCCAGGTGGTATTCGGCCAGCCCCACATCTTTTTGCAGCGAGACGAGCGTTTGCTGGAAGACGGGCAAGCCGTCGGGTTGTGGGGCGCGGAACTGCTGGGGCAGCTGCTTTTCGGGTGCCTTCAGGGCCTCGGCGGCGCGCCCCAGCGCCTCGCGGAGCTTGGCGAGCTCGTCGCCGGGCCGCTCCTGAGTGGCGGCGGGGACAACGACGGAGAACAGCAGGCCCAGAGCGAGCAGGCAGCGGTTCATGGGGCACCCAGGGTCGAAAGAAGAGAACGGATTACGAGCCTCCCGCGTCAGCGGGGGGGAGTAAGTTTACTCCGCCGCTGACGCGGGAGGCTCGCTGCGGGAGGCTCGCTGTGAACGACAGACTGGTTACTTGGGCGACGGCTTCCAGTCCATGCCCAGGGCGGTGACCTTTTCGCGCTTGCCGATCAGCTCCCAGGGAGTACCGGCGTTCTCCGCGGCGAGGGTCGTCAGGTATTCCTTGGCCCGCTTGCCGTACTTGTCGGCGTCGCGGTCGGAGATCTTTTCCTTGGCGGCGAGTTGCCAGCCCTTATGGATGTTGGGGTCCATTTCGGGGAATTCCTTGCGCATCTCGCCGAGCTTGGCGTTGTACTCGTAGACGTGGGCGATCTTGGCCGACAAACGGGCGCGGATGTAATCGTAGTACGCCTGCCAGCGCTTGGTTTCCTTGGCGCGGTCGGCCTTCAGGGCATCCAGTTCCTCCAGCATGCTGTCCAGCTTGAAGATCACCAGGCCGGTGCCCATCTGGATGTTGGCGATCTGGTTCTTGAAGGCGTTTTCCTGCTGCTGGTTGCCGTTCTGGAAGTTCTTGATGAACACGTCTTGCAGGTTGGTGTTGATCTCGTTGGACTTCAGCAGGGCGATGGCCTCGGAAACCTTTTCGCGGAGCAGCGGGCTGCCCGCCTTGCCATCGTCCTTGTAGGCGGCCAGGTTCTTCAGCGGGTAAGGAGGCATGCTGTCGAAGTTCAGCTGGTTGCCCGCATCGCCGCGCCGCACGGGCGGCAGGCCGACGATGTCGCGGAGCAGCCCTTCGATGTCATTGCGCGTGGCGACGCCTTCCTTGAAGACGCCGGTCAGTTCAATCTCGAAAGCCGGCGGGGCCTTGGCCTTCGGGTCGAAGACCAGCTTGCTTTCGGTCTCCGTGCCGGTCAGGCGCACGGTCTGCTCGGCCTTGAGGAAGACGCGGGCCATGGCGCCGACGCGGGCGGTGAGGGTGGCTTGCAGGGCGTCGATCGGAATCGGATCCTCGGGCCGCTGGATGATGCCGCGCAGGCCGCCCTTCTGCTTGATCTGCGGCAACTGGGCCAGCATGACGCCGCCCTCGAACTCGCCGTCCGGCGTGCCCTTCGCATCCACCTCGTAGCTGTACTGGCCCGCCACGCAGCTGGTCAGCACCTGGACGCCGGCTGGCGGCTTGGCCAGCAGGGCGTCGAACTTCTCGCCCATCGGGGCGACCGCGCCGAGTTGTTCGCCGCGAGCCGGGTCGGAGCGGCAGACATCCATGACGAGGATCTTCTGACGAGCCTTGCACTTCTCCAGCTGCTGGAAGACCCATTCGAGCGGGATCAGCGAATCGGCGTTCTCCTTGTCGCCTTCGAGCGGCACCAAGTAGGGCTTGTCGCCGACCTCGACGCCGTGGCCGACGAACATCAGCACGGCGCGGTCGTGCTCGCGACACGACTGGAGGAACTTCTGGACGTTCACCTCGATGACCGACTTGATCGGCGGCTTGGGGTTCGGGGCGCGGTCGCTGAGCAGGATGGTCTGCTCGGTGGGCACGCGGAGCAGGTCGGCCATCTGGTGGACGACGTTATTGATGCTGCGCGGGCCGTTGCCGCCAGCGCCGATGGGCGTGTTGAAGGCGTAGTTGACCGGGACCACGGCCATCAGCCGGCGCGGGAAACCGCTGCGGCTGGGGTCGATGGCGACCGGCACGCTGGGGTTGACGCCGGTACCGGGGTTCGGGTTGAAGCCCGTGCCCGGATTAATGCCGGTGCCCGTGTTGGGCAGGGTCGGCCCGCGCGGGATGGCGCTCTTATCGGTGCTCCGCGGCAGCGGCGGACGCGGCGTTGGGTTCGGATTGACCACCGGCACCCCCGTGCCGCGCGGGATGGCCGGCGGCTGGACCGCTTCGGTCGGCCGGGGAATCGTTGGCCGGGCCACGTCCTTCACAACCGTGCTGCCGTTGGCCGACTGGTATTCCGATGACGGTGTGGCGGTGATGGCGTTGAAATGGCCGCCCATCTGCACTTCGGGATTGCTGGCCACGGAGTAGATCAACGAGGCCATGCCGCCCATCGCCATGAAGAAGATGACGATGAAGACCATCTTCTGCCAGCCGCGCGAACGCCGGCGCGGGCTGTCGTACGGCAACGACGCCAGCTGGGCGGCGGGGGCGGGAGCAGCCACCGGAATGGCGGCGGGCAGGGCCTTGCCGCCGACCGGAATGGCCGCCGGCAGCGCGGCCGGCAACGGCGTCCCTGGATTGGTCCCCACGGGAATGGCCGCCGGAGGCGCGTAGGGCTTGCTCTGCGGCACGTCGGGCTTCTTGCGGCGTTTCTTGCGCCGTGGAATGGCTTTGCTGAGCACCAGCTTGGTGGCGCGGGCGGCGCGGGCCAGCAGGTCGCGCTTCTTCCGCTTCTTCTTGGGCTTGTCCGCGGATTTGTCCTTATCGGGGGCCTTGGCCTGGAACACCATGGCGCAGTGCTTGCACTTCATGGACTGGCCGATCCAGGAACCGGGTATGCGCAGCGAGTTCTTGCATCCTGGGCAGGTGGCTTGCACTACCTGGTTCGAGATGAGTGTCATGTTCCAATCTCCAGGGTCGATGGCTTGCGATGGGAGGGTGGAGGCGTCCTGGGGACGCACTGCACCATTTTTTAGACGCTCGTTTTCCCGAAAAGTTCCCGCACCGTTCGCTTTACCTTTACCGGCCTCCGGCGGGACGGAACCCGCGAGGCGCAGTACGGTTCGGGAAACCTCATCCGGCCCGACCGGCTCGGCCCGCGTCGCTTCGACGGCCCGCCGCAACGGCCCGGACAGTTCCTCCAGCGCCGGCCGGTGCGGCGGGCCGTGGAGGTTCTCGCTCATGGCTCAGGCTCCTTTGCTGGCTTCGCTCAACAGAACTTCGAGCTTGGTCCGTGCCTTGTACAGGGCCTGGGCCACTGCATTCGACTGCATGTCCAGGCTCTCCGCGATCTGCTGGTACGACTGGTCCTCGAAGTACCGCAGGGCAAAGACCTCCGCCTCGCGCGCCGGCAGCTGACCGAGTGCTTGCCGCAGCCGTTCCGCCAGTTCACGGGCCATGACCGTTTCCGCGGGACCGGGGGAAAAATCGCGGACGGCCATTCCATGAATAGGCTGAATGTTGCGCCGC
>JAEUIF010001346.1 GCA_016795185.1 Planctomycetia bacterium
CGTGGGCATGGAGCACTTGCACGCTTCCCATGCCCACGCAAAACCGTGGGCATGGCACCCAAACCACCTGATTGAACAGGTTGTCCCTTGCCTCAACACTAGCGAACGGAGTGCGCATGACGGCCAGCGCAGCGGATACCGTCCTGTTCAAGGACCAGACTGCCGACGAGCTGCACCGCCGCTTGAGCGGTCTGGGTGTCGATGCGCGCCTGGCGCGGCGACTGCAAGCCGCCGTGGTGCGCGGCCACGCCGGTGCGGTGCCTGCTGCGCTGGACGAGACGCCGCGGCGCGTCCTGGACGCAGTGCGTTCCGCCACGTCGGTCCCGCGCCTGGAGGTCGTCGAGAAAAGCGTTTCACCGACGGACGGCTTCGCCAAGTACCTGCTGCGCGGCGACGGTCCCGAGCCGTTCGAGGCGGTCCGTATTCCGCTGTTGCACCGGCCGGGCGATGAGAAGTACGTGGTCTGTGTCAGCTCGCAAGTCGGCTGCGCGATGGCCTGCGCCTTCTGCGCGACGGGGCGACTCGGCTTTCGCCGCAACCTCGCGGTCTGGGAAATCGTCGATCAGGTGATGCAGGTACAGGCCGATTCGCCGTACCCGGTGCGCGGCGTGGTCTTCATGGGCATGGGCGAACCGTTTCTGAATTACGACCGGGTGCTACGCGCTGCCGCGATCATGTCCGAGCCGGTGGGGCTGGGCATCGCGGGCAAGGCCATCACCATTTCAACGGTCGGCATCGTGCCGCAGATTCGCCGCTTCACCGCCGACCGGAAGCCGTTTCAGCTGGTGGTATCGCTGACCTCGCTGGACCCGGAGCGCCGGCCGAAACTGCTGCCGGTCGAGCAAGCCTATCCGCTGCCGGAACTGCGCGCGGCCGTGCAGGAGTATCACGCAGCCACCCGACGCCGCATCAAGCTGGCCTGGACCATGATGTCGGGCATCAACTGCCGGCCGGAAGATGCGCGCCAACTGGCGGAGTGGACGGCGGGCCTGCCGGTCATCATCGACCTGATCGACGTCAACGACGCGACCGGCCGCTATCGCCCGCCGGACAAGGAAGAACTGCAACGCTTCCGCGACGCGCTGACCACGGAACTCGGCATGCCGGTGATGCGCCGCTACAGCGGCGGGCAGGACGTCCACGGTGGCTGCGGAATGCTGGCGGGGCTGTCGCTGCGGCAGCCGGCACGCTGATGCCAGGCCGGGCATGAGGGTACTCCGCTCGCAGTGCATCGTTTGAAAACACACCGACTACCCAGAATCCGACCCAGCGATCGACGAGGATGACCCATGCAACGCTACCTGGCAGCAGGCTTTGTTTTCACCCTGTGGATGGCCGCCTGGAGCGGGGCGGCCGAACCTGTGGGCTGGCGCACGAATGGCACCGGCGCCTATCCGCAAGCGATGCCGCCCAAGACCTGGGCTGCGGACAAGAACGTCGTCTGGCGAACCAAGATGCCCGGGTTCAGCAATGCGTCGCCGATCATCGTGGGGGAGAAGCTGTTCGTTTGCTCGGAACCCGCGGTGCTGCTGTGCGTTGGCCTGGCCGATGGCAAGATTCTCTGGCAGAAGGAGAGTGCCTACCAGGACGTGGTCCTGCCGCCGGCCCTGACGCAAAAGCTCGCCGCCGAGCAGGAACAAGCCGACGTGCTGCTCAAGCAGAACCGCGAGATCGAACTGGAGATGGCAGCACTGCGGAAAAAGCTCGCGCTCCACCCCGACAACAAGGATGAGTTGCAAAAGCAGCACGAGGAACTGCGGACGCGGACCGTCGCCCTCAAGACCAAGCTGAACGACTATCCGCTGGCCGCAAAGTTCCGCACTCCCGACAAGAACTCCGTCGGCGGCTTCTCCGCGCCGACGCCCGTGTCGGACGGCCGACAGGTTTTCGTCGCGTTCGGCAACGGCCTGGTGGCGGGGTACGATCTCGCCGGCAACCGCCAGTGGCTTCAGCTGATCGAACACTCGACGGCGCCCTATGGCCACGGCGCATCGCCGTTGCTGGTGGGCGACAAGCTGCTGATACATTACGCGGACCTGGTGGCCTTGAATATCAAGGACGGCTCCGAGGCCTGGCGCGTCAAGCTGCCGCCCAATCACGGGTCGCCGATCCACGTGCGTATCGGCACGAGTGACCTGGCCATCCATCCCAATGGCCAACTGGTCCGCGTGGCCGATGGTGCGATCCTGGCGGACAAGCTCGGTTCCAGCGGCCCCAATTCGCCCTTGCTCCAGGATGGCGTCGTCTACTTCATCCGGCCCGACGCCCGCGCGGTGCAATTGCCCGCCGAGTTGTCGGCGCCGCTCAAGCCCGAACCCCTCTGGAAAGCCCGGTTGACCGGCAGCGGCTACTGGTTCGCCTCACCCGTCCTGCACGATGGCCTGATTTACGGCTGCAACGCGATGGGCATCCTGAGCGTGGTCGAGGCGCGGAGCGGGCAACTGGTCTACGAAAAGCGGCTGCCCTTTGGCAGCGGGCAGGTGTATCCGAGCATCACCCTGGCCGGCGGGCGGCTCTTCATCAGCTCGGATGAGGGCGTCACGCTCGTACTGCAACCCGGGCGCGAGTACCAGGAACTGGCGCGCAACACGCTGGAGCCGTTCCGCAGCACGCCGGTCTTCCAGGGAAAGCGGATGTACGTCCGCGGCAAGGAGCACCTGTATTGTATCGGGGAATGACGGGCGTTCGAGCAAGTTTGCGAGTAGGAGGCGACAACCGAGGGCGCTGGGTGTGGCGTCCAACGGCAACGGGCCGGACGGCGGCTGGGGTTGCCAGCTGCCGTCCGGCCTGGAGGGAAGCGTCGCGTACCGGGGCCGCGGGCGTTGCGGCTTAGAAGATGAAGCCGACGCCGACGTTGATGCCGTCGATCAGCCGCACCGCCTTGTGCTCCCAGCGGGGCGCCGGGGCGGTGAAGTTGAAGTCCACCGGCTGGGGCGAAGCGATGGTGTTGAAGATGCCGATCACGTCGTAGCCGACGCGGAGCTGCACGCCTTCAATCGGGTACCACCACAGGTTGAAGTGCGCCTGGAGTTCCGGGGCGAAGGTGTACTCGCGATTGGCGCGCTTCGAGCCGGCGGCTTCGTCGCCGCGTTCCCAACGGGCGATCTCACGCACGAAGTTGATGTAGCCGACGCTGCTGAGGTCCATCGTCAGGGCAAGGCCGTGGCCGAAGTACTTTTCAAAGCCCCAGCCGATGAAGGCACCGTACATGGGCTGCGACACGACGTTGCTGTAGATGGCGACGTCCTCCGGACCGGCGGCGCCGTTGATGGCCCGGTCCACGGTGCGCCACTGGAAGCGTTCCCACAGCCAGGTATGGCGGAAGCCCCACAAGCCATACAGGCGCAGGCCGAGCTTGTCCGGATTGTGGACCGGATCGTACTCGGTCTCCCAGATCGGCACGCGGAAGCGCAGCTCCCAGCGGTCGAGACGCTGCTCGAATTTAATGAGCATCTCGTCGGCGGCGTTCCAGATGCCGAACGGTGCGCGGGGCGTGCCGGGAGGAATGTCCACAGTGCCATTTCGGCCCGGACCGGCGAAGTCGGTCGGGAAGTTAAACACGGGCGAGAACAGGAAAGTGTTTGCCAGGGCAGGATCCAGCTGGCCCGGCGGCGGGAAACTCGGCGCGGCCAGAGTGGCACCGGCCTGGAATCGCGCGTTATTCAGGTGTAGGTACCAGAGTTCGGCCGTGATGCCGTTGCGGAAGCGGTAACCCAGGCCAATGCGATAGCCCGGAACGTAGGTGCCCGGACCACTGGCTTGCTTGGCGTTGAGCGCCTCGAAGCCGCTGCCCAGAAAAGTGCCCGGTGTGCCGTTAGTAATTGAGCCGTCCGTGTCTTGAAAGCCACGGATGGCAATGGTCTGATCCTGGAGCGGATTCGTCTGGCGCATGAAGACGAATTCCATCTCGAAGAAGAACCCGCCCAGCTCGGGGCGCG
>JAEUIF010001352.1 GCA_016795185.1 Planctomycetia bacterium
ACGCGCAGGGCAACGGCGACGGTCACGGAGTTGGGATCGTCGGTCTGCACATCGGCCGCGAGTTTTCGGGCCGGTGGCTGGGTGATAGCGGCTGGGCCTTGCTGCCCGCCGCCGAGTTTGAAGGCTTTTACTTCGCCGGCACCGCGAACGCGACGGTCAGCGACCCGGCCAACCGGCTCAACGGGCACGTTTTCGACACGAGCTACCCCATGGATAATGGGGCGTTCCTGACCAACGTGGTCGTTAGCCTGTACAATCCCTCGGCGATCCTGAGCCCTTACGTCGGCCTGGGCGTGGGCGCTGCCAACATCTCGATCGGCGGTGCGGATTCGTTGCAGGTGGTCCCACCGGAACCGGGCGTCAACCACTTTAACTCGGATACCTCGTCCTCGGCCTGGGGATTCGCGTTCCAGTTCAAGGTGGGGGCTCGCATCCCGCTCGGCGAGCGCGCCTATGTCTTCGCCGAGTATCGGTACCTGTTCGTCAGCTCCACCACCCAGACGTTCGGCTCGACCGTGGCTCCCGGCCACGTGCCCACGACTCCCTGGACGGTCCACTTCGGTGATATGAACAATCATCTTGCCGTGGGCGGCATCGGGTTCAGCTTCTGATCGCTTGCCCTGGACGCGGCAATCGCCTGCGCGCAAGGTCAGGGAGTCCCACCCAGAGGCAACGGTGGGTGGGACTCCAGCACAAGGAAGTGCGAGCGCAACGGAGAACCTGCGCGAATCGAAATGACGCCACTCTCTTTACCGCTGCGCGGTAAACTGATGGTCGCTCGGACAATGCCCCCATCTTATTCCGCGCTCCCCAGCAGGATGAATGCAGCCCAGTAGTAGGGATGGGCATAGGGCCGCGTACCGGCCGGTTTGCCCATCGGCAGGCGCTCGCGCACTTCGCCGCGCACCTGGGCAGGCCAGCCGGCGACATGTTGCTCGATGTCGGGCAGCGTCAGGCCGCGCAGCCACTGCCTGGCTTCCCGCAGGGCTTCGCCTTTCGGCAAGCGTTGCTTCAGGTCTTTGCGCTGGCCGGTCAAGTTTTCGTAGAACCGTGTCATCAGCAACGCCGTAGCCACGTCGTCGACTGGCCAGAGGCTCAACACCAGGCTCTGGCTGCCGGCCAGGAATAGTGCCTGCGCGAAGCCGAGATAGCCTTCGCCGCCGCTGTCCCGTCCCAGGCCGGTACGGCAAGCGCTCAGCGTCAACAGGTCGGCGTCCAGCTTCCAGTGGTGCAGGATGTGCTGCACGGTCAGCCGGCCTTGATAGACGCGCTCGCCGGCCAGGGCCGCCGTCACCGGATCGCCCAGCCGATCTTGTGCCAGAATCAGGGCGGATTGTCCTGGCTGGTCCTCGTCGATCTCGCAATGCGTCGCCAGATGCACGTAGGCATACTGGCGCAGGCGGTCCTGGCGAGCGAGTTCGTCGAGTCGCTGCTCGCTGGCGTCGGAGCCTAGTAGCACCTCGGCCTTGGCGAAGCGCGACGCCAGCGCCTGCACCTCGCGACGAGTGCCGGGCAGCGCGGCATAGGCTTGCTTCCGCCCGGCGCGGGTCAACGCATCGGCAGCGCGGCGCGCGGCCAGTTCCTCGGCCAGCGGCCGGTTGCCGAGTTGAATGCCGAGCGGCCCCGCTGGCACCTTGACCTCGGCCGTTTGGCCTTCGCGCCAGCGCGACAGCGGTACGATGCCCTGGGCCTGTTGGACGGCGGCCACCAGATCGGCCGCCGCGTTCAGCTTCATGCCGGCGTACTGCAAGAGCACATCGCCGGGCTGCAAGCCGTGCCGGGCAGCAACAGACCCCGGCACCACCTGGGCGACGTAGACTCCTTGAACCGGAGCTTCGACGACTGGTGCATCGCCTTTCGGCGCGAATACCGGATCGCCGAGTGCCAGCAAAGCACCAGGCTGGTCCGTGGGCTTCTTCTGTTTTTGCTTTTCCTGCAACCAGGCCAGCACGGTCCCCGATGGGGCATAGGTGATGATGTACTGCTCGGAGAGCGTTTCCACTGGCAACCCTGCCATCCGGCCGGCGGGTAGGACGAACAGGTGCTTCGCGGCTGGCAATTTCTCCCCCGCTTGCAGCGCCTTTTCCAGCGGCGCCAATCGCTGGCGATAAAGCGCTGGCAGCAGTTCGGAGATCGTCGTGGCCGCATCCGCCGGACGTTCGGCGAGCGCGGCACGCACGCGCTCTGGCAATTGCTCGTCCTGCTCCGTCCAGACTCCCTGCGCTCCGGTGCCGGTCAAGCGCACCCAGACCGGGTCGCCCTGAGCACGGACCACGCAGCCCCAGTGTTCGCCGGTGGTGTCGGGCGCCTTGGGGTGCGCGGGTATGTCGAGCCAGGCGATGATGGCCCCCGTCGCGGGAAGCTGAGCCTGAACGCGTGGCAGGTCGTAGACCTGGCCGGCGGCCACACCGTACTTCGCGGTCAGGTCGGCTTGCAGTTGGACCAGGTCGGTTTGCAGCGCGTCGCGGCGTGTCCGCGCTTCCTTGAGGGCAGCATCGGCCGAGCCGCGCGGCGCGCCGCTCAGGGCGGTCAAGCGGCCTTCGATTTGCGCCAGCTGTGGCAAAAGTGACTGTTCCCGTTGCCGTTCTTCGGGCGTGTACGGCCGCACGGCCAGTTCATCGAGCAGTCCGCGCGCCAGGTTGGCTTCCAACTGTTGCCAGGCTTCGACCGGCTTGCCGTTATGCAGCAGGCTCGCGGCCAGCACCGTGCGCGGCGAGTGCCGCGCGGTATACGCCGTGCGGCCCAGGCCGCGAAAACTCACCTGACGCCGCCCTTCCTCGAAGGCGGTCACGGCCGCGCGGCCGGCAGTCTCGGCTTCCGGGAACTTTTTCAGCAAATAGTAACTGGCTGCCAGATCACCGCCGCTGCGGGCTACCAGCGGATGCTTGTCGCCCAGCACCGTGCGATGAATTTCCAGGGCGCGGCGCTGGCACGGTTCGCATTCCGCGAATTTGCCTTCCAGCAGCAAGTTGCGGCCCAAACTGTTCCAGCTGACTGCCGTATCCGGGTGTTCTTCGCCCAGTACCCGGCGGCGCGACTCCAGGGCCTGTCGCAGCAGAGGTTCGGCTTCCGCGTATTGTTTGCAAGCCATGTGATGATTGGCTAGACCCGCCAGCATGGCGATGGTTTCGGGATGGTCCGCGCCTTGCACTTCCCGGCAGAGCGCTAGCGCCCGCGTCAGGTGGTCCCGCGCGTCGGCGTACTGGTGCTGGCTGTTCAGACAGCTGCCAATGTTGTGATAGGCAAGCGCCGTCAACCGATGCTTCGGACCCAGGCGACGCAGGTAGATGTCCAGCACTTTGCGCAAGAGTGGCTCAGCCTCGGCATGGCGGGCCTGACTGATCAAGTTCGCCGCCAGGTTGTTATACGCCTGCCCGGTCTGTGGCTGATCCTCGCCGTACAGGCCCCGGTGAATTTCCAGCGACTTGCGGAACAGCGGCTCGGCCTCGGCCGGCATTCCCATCGAACTGCGCAGCGACGCGAGGTTCGTGTAGACGTGGGCCGTTTCCGGGTGCAGGTCACCCAGCAGTTGCCGGCGTGCTTGCAGGGTCTCGCGGAACAGCGGTTCGGCCTCGACGTACTTGCCCTGCGCCAGCAGGCAGCCGCCCAGATTGTGCAGGCTCATCACCGTGTACGGATGGTAGTCGCCAAGTACCTTTTGCCGGACGGCCAGCGCGCGGCGAAATGGCTCTTCGGCCTCGGCGAAGCGGCCCAGGTCGTAGAGCGTGCCGGCCAGGTTGGAATCGCTGGTCGCGGTGAAGAAGTGGTCCTCGCCGGCTAACTCGGCGTACAGCGCCCGGGCCTGCCGCATCGGTTCCAGGGCAGCGGCCAGTTTGCCCTCACGGCGCAGCTGATTGTAAGTGTTGAAGTGTTCGCGGGCTTTCTCGACCCTGCTCCGCTCCGCTGGCGGTAGGTTAGCCGCCTTCTCGAACCAGGCCGCCATCCAGCGGGCGTCCTTGGTTTGCCAGTGGTCTTCGCCCAGCAGCCGGGCGCGTAGCTCCAGCATTTCCTTCGCGGCCTTCGCGGCCTCGGCCGTTTTGCCCGAAGCGTCCAGGGCAATGGCCTGCTGCTCCAGAAGCTGGCTGCGCTGCGCGTCCGCTCCGGTGAGCACCTTGCGCCACGGGGCGTCGTTGGCGGTTACTGACAGTACGATCATCAACAAAATGATCGGACCGAGGATGCAATGGCGCATGGCGACTCTCCGGGAGATGTTGCTATTTTACGGGAAACGCCAGCACCTGCACGGATACTTGGCCGCGCCGCGCTTGCAAAGATTTGACCAGTTCCACCAGCGCCGGGGGCGTTTGGCCGCGCACCCGCTCCTGTCCGCGCTCGATGCCGAGTTGCTTCAACTGCTCGCCGTCGTAGCTCCAGACGCCTTCGGCCTGGCTGGTTCGCCAGGGCACTGCGCCCTGGCGCGAGCGCCAGTCGGCATACGCTGGCAACGGCTGCTGCGCGGCGACCAGTACAAACGCCTGCATGCCCGCGCCATCAGTCAGGCCAAAATAGCGATTGCGATCAGGCGGATAGTCCAGGCTCGCGGCGCGCGCTGGGGCGGTCGTGTCGTCGGTCGGATAGCACAATTGCTGATTGCCGTCGGGATTGAGCGCCAGCAGATAGCAGTACGACGGTGTGGGGAAGCGAACCTCAACCCGCACATCGTCATCGACGCGCGCCGCGAACGACAGCACGCCGATGCGCCCCAGCGGCACGGCCTCCGCGCCACGGAAGTGAGCGATACGCAGTTCGAGATCGTGTGCTGTCGCCGCGGTCAATGCGCTTGTCGCCGGGGGTGAGGCAGTTGTTGGCGAAGTCTGAGGAAAGTAGCTACGGTGGCCGCCGAACGCCGCCCACAGCATCAGGGGAATCAGTCCCACCGAGAGCCAGGCCAGCAGGCGACGGCGTCGTCCAGTATCGGGCTTCACACCGTTGGCACTCGCTTGCTGCCAGTCCCGCAATGCTTCCGCGAGCGCGGCCGCACTGGGATAGCGTCGCGCCGGATCCTTTTCGAGGCAGCGCAGACAAATGTCCGCCAGTCCTTTCGGCACATCTTGCGGGCCCTGCGTGGGTGGTGCCGGCCGCTGCGTGCGCACCTGGTCCAGTGTTGCCAGCAAGTTGTCGCCCCGGAACGGCGGTTTGCCCGTGAGCATTTCGTAGAGGATCGCGCCGAGCGCGTAGATGTCGGCGGCGGGGCCGATTGACTTGGTCTTCCCGGCGGCCTGTTCGGGCGCCATGTAGCTGGCAGTGCCCAGGACGGTTTCGCCCAGGGTCTGGTCGCGGTCGAGGTAGAGCCGTTTGGCGAGGCCGAAGTCGGCGATCTTGGGCACGCCCCAGAGGCCCGCGCCGGGGCCAGGCCGTTGCAGCAGGATGTTGCCGGGCTTCAAGTCGCGATGCACGACTTGCCGGCGGTGGGCCTCGTCCATCGTCCGGGCCAGGACTTCGATCAACCCAGCGGCCTCGGCAGGCTGGCAGCGTCCGGCCGCCAGTTGTTGGGCCAGCGTGGGGCCGTCCACGAACTCCATCGTGATGAAGGGCATCCCCTGGCATTCGCCGCAATCGTAGATGCGCACGATATGCGGATGCTCCAGGCGCGCCGCCGCCTCCGCCTCGCCCCGGAACCGCGCTGGATCGACGCGCTCGGAAATGCAGGTCTTCAACGCTACGATGCGCCCCAGGCTCAGCTGGCGCGCGCGGTAAACAACGCCCATCCCGCCGCGCGCCACCTCGGCGAGAATCTCATAGCCGGGAAGGCAGGGCCAGGGAGTGGCAGCAGGCATTATCGGCGGCAGCGCTTCGGCGAACGCGGTGGTTACGCCGTTGGCCGGATCGCTCGCGGCGCCCAACGTGGCAAGCACGCGCGGGTAAGCCGCGAAACGTGCGCGGTAGTCGTCTTCCTGGGGCGCGCCGGGCCGGTACGCGATCTCCAGGGCCAACAGTTCTTGCAGCAGCAATTCGCGGTCGCTATCCCCGGCCTCGCGCAGCAAGTCTTCGATCCGGGGGCGTTCGCCCCGACGCAGGGCGGCTTCAAAGCGGTCGCAGACCAGATCGACCTGGCGGGCCAGCGCCGGCGCGAGCAGGTCGTCGGGCAAGGGCGTGGTCTTCATGCTCGTCATCCTTGGGGGCGCGGGGCCAGGAATGCCGCGTAGCGTCCTTTCACTGAATCCGCAGCGATCGTTGCCGACCGACAAGGAAATTGCGGAGATGCGCTGGAGTTTGCATGGAGCGTTCGATGCGTTCACGGCACTGGCTAGAGCATTTTGCGACCGGCTGGAATGGTCCGCACAGCGGACCCTACGGTAATTGCGAAGGGTCCGCTGTGCGGACCGCAGCGCCCAGTGCTACACCCGTTTGCGAACAGCTCTAGCGTTTCTTCTTCCGTCCCTTTGGTTCGGGCGGTAGCGGTTCCGGGCGCACCCGGAAGTCAAGTTGCCGGCGTTGCAGATCGACGCGCACCACTTCGACCTGGACCTTGTCGCCGAGCCGATACCGGCGCCGGGTCCGCTGGCCCGTCAGGCTGTGGGTGGCCTCGTCGTAGTAGTAATAGTCATCGTTCAGTGTGCTGATGTGGACCAGGCCCTCCACCGGGAAGTGCTCGGCCTGGCCAAAAAAGCCGTAGTCCGCGACGCCCGTGATGACCACTTCCAGGGTCGTGCCCAGCCGGTGGCTGAGGTAGTCGAGCAGTCGGACCTTGATGAGTTCCCGTTCGGCGGTTTCCGCCCGGCGTTCCATACGGCTGCAATGGTCGCCCAGGGCCGACAGTTCCTCTTCGTCGCCGCCGGTGCGGCCAGTGCGCAGCCATTGGCCCAATTGCCGATGCACCGTCAGGTCCGGGTAGCGTCGGATCGGCGAGGTGAAATGGCAATAGTCCGCGCTGGCCAGCGCGTAGTGTTCTTCATCGTCGGGGGCATACGCGGCTTTCTTCAGGCTGCGCAGCAGGGCGTAATGTACCGCGTACACATCGGGCTTGCCGGCGGATTGCTGCAAGACTCGTTGCAGCGAGAAACGGTCCTGCGCTTGCTCGATCTTGTAGCCCAGGCTCCGAGCGAATGTGGCGAAGGCTTCCAGCTTGGTCGGCTCGGGGGCCGGATGCACCCGGCGCAGGAAGGGCACGTGCAGTCGGTCGAGGTGCTCGGCGACTGCTTCGTTGGCCGAGAGCATGAACTCTTCGATCATCTCGTGGCTGATGTCGTGCTTGCGGAAGTGCGCGCCGCTCACCTTGCCGGCCTCGTCGTACTCCAGTTCCGGTTCGGGCATGACCAGTTCGAGCGCTCCGCGCTTCAGGCGGCGCTTGCGCAGGATCAGGGCCAGGTCGCGCATGCGGAGCAGCAGGCGATAGACTTCCTCGTCCAGCCCTTCCGGTGGCCCTTCGAGGGCCAGAATCTCGGAGACCTGCTCGTAGCTGAAGCGCTTGGTGACCTTGATGGCTCCGTTGGCGAAGCGGACGTTGGCCCGCTGGCCCTGCGGGGTGAAGTCCATGAGCGCGCTCTTCGTGAAGCGCACCTTGCCTTGCTGCAAGCTGGCCAGGCCATTGGAGATCAACTCCGGAAACATCGGGATGACGCGCTGCGGCAAATACACACTGGTGGCGCGCTTGCGGGCCTCGCGGTCCAAGGCACCGCCGGGCGGGGCGAAATGGCCTACATCGGCGATATGCACGCCGAGTTGCCAGTGCTTGCTCTTGGGATCGATGGTCAGCGAGATGGCGTCGTCGAAGTCGTGGGCGTCGGCTGGATCGATGGTGATGATGACTTCGCGCGTGAAATCATCGCGCCCTTCGAGGTCGCGTTCGTCGAACGTCGCCGCCGCTTGCCGGGCTTCTTCCAGCGCGTCGGCGGGAAAAACGTCGGGCAGGGCATAGGCGCGGATGACCGACAGCGTATCGACGCCGGGCTGGCCGCGCTGGCCGAGGATTTCGGCGATGACGCCCTCGCCGCGGTCTTCCGGCGTGGGGAAGCGCAGCATCTCGAAGACGACCTTGTCGTCTGGCTTCGCGCCCTTCGCGCCCGGATCGCCGACGAAGATGCTGTGCCGGAACACATCGCCATCGACGCGCACCAGGCCCTGGCCTTCGCGCTCGAAGTACGTGCCGACGAACTGCCGGGTGGCGCGCTCCAGGACTTGCGTGATTTCGCCGACCGGCCCCAGGTCGGAGCGATTGGGCTTTTTCAGAATGCGGACCAGGACCACGTCGCCGGTGGCGGCGTCGCCGGTGTGGGACTCGCGAATCAGGATTTCCGGGCCGACCTTGCCATCGATGGCCTGTGGACGCACGAAGCCGAAGCCGGCCGCCACGCGGCGGAAGACGCCCGTGACCGCGCCGTGCGGCTGCGCGGGTTTGACCAGGTGGTTGCGGCCCATCTCGACCTGGCCCTGACGGATCATGTCGCGCAGGGCGCGGCGGAAATCGCCGTAGACGTCGGCCCCAATGTTCAATTTGCGGGCCAGGGCCTTCGGTTTGATGGGCTGATAAGTCTTCTTGGAAATGAAGTTCAGGATCTTTTGATGAAAATCGGACATTGTGATTGGTGCGATAAGTTTTCTCGTTCCCAGGCTCGGCCTGGGAACGCTGCTCGCGAGGTACTGCCTCGCGCGCCGCACGTTGCGGCGAGATGCGTGATTGCCGCAACGAACGCGGCGAATCTGTCTTGGTCCCACGAGGCGGAGCCTCGCGATGTGCGTTCCCGGGCGGAGCCTGGGAACGCGGTTCAATCCATTGGGTCCACGACGCCGTTGTCGGATTCCCCACCGCCCTTGAACAGCCGGCGTTGAAGCGACTGGCTATACGGCGTCCACGCCGAACGCTGGTTCGGATCATCGCGGATGTCGCGCGTGAAGCTGTGAACCTTGGCGTCGAAGTTGTCCAGGTAGTGCAGGGCGATGGCTTCCGGCGTCATCGGCAAGCGCGGGCTGCCGAACTCGTAGGTGCCGTGATGGCTCAGGATCATATGCTTGAGCCGCAGCAGCAACTCGCGCGGAAACGGTTCGCCAGTCAGATCGGGCACCTTCGCGACTTTCTCGTTCAACATTTCGACGCCGATAACGATGTGCCCGACCAGTTGCCCCTCGTCGCTGTAGGCGAACGTGCGGGCATAGCTCAATTCGCGCACCTTGCCGATATCGTGCAGGAAGACGCCCATGAGCAGCAGGTCGCGGTCGAGCGCTGGGTAGACCGGCAGCAGGCGTTCGGCGGCTTCCAGCAGCGTGACGACGTGCTCCAGCAAGCCGCCGATATACGCATGGTGGTTGCGGATGCCCGCCGGTGCATGGCAAAAGCCTTGCAAGAATTCGTCGTCCATCAGGAAGCATTCGCTCAGCGCCCGCAGGTGCGGGTTGCTGAGCTTGAGCAGGATGCCGCGCAGCCGTTCGAGCAGCTTGCTCACGTCCTGCTCGGTGTGGGGCAGGAACT
>JAEUIF010001365.1 GCA_016795185.1 Planctomycetia bacterium
GGTCGCTGGCACGGGTGCGGGTTCGCGCGCCGGGGCTTGCTCGCGCGGCGGGGCGCTTTCACGCACCGGTGGCGCTGGTGGGGGCAGAGGCTGCGGCGGCGCGGATTGCCGGCGCAGCCGTTCGATCTCTTCCAGGAACAGCCCCACGTCGCCCTTCGGCCGGCGCGGGCGGTCGCCTTCCGGCGGACCTGGGCGATTCTGCTGCGCCGCCGGGCCGTCGGGCGCGCGCATCTGGAGCAGGATCCAGACGGCCAGCGCGATCACTGGGACAACCCAGACTCCCCAGTTCATTGTTGATTCCTCGTGCCAAGCCGCGCGCGACGCGGGAGCCTCTGCGGGTCACATCCCGGAGCGACCGGATTGCTCGTTGTTCTTGACGCCGGGGCCAGCGATGGAGTTGCGCATGTCGGTGTCGGCTTGCAGATTGCGCATGTTGTAGTAGTCCATCACGCCGAGCTTGCCTTCGCGGAAAGCGTGGGCCAGGGCCAGCGGCACCTGGGCTTCGGCCTCGACCACCTTGGCGCGGTTTTCCTCGACCTTCGCCCGCATTTCCTGTTCGGAAGCCACGGCCGCGGCGCGACGCTGCTCGGCAGCGGCCTGGGCGACGCGCAGGTCGGCGGCGGCCTGGTCGGCTTGCAGCTTCGCGCCGACGTTCTCACCCACGTCGATCTCGACGATGTCCACCGAGACGATCTCGAAGGCGGTTTGCGAATCGAGCGAATTGCGCAGCACGGCCTGCGAGATCAGGTTCGGGTTGGCCAGCACCTCCTTGTGGTCCTTGGCGCTACCGATGGCCTTGACGATGCCCTCGCCGACGCGGGCGATGATGGTCTCTTCCGTGGCGCCGCCGACCAGGCGGTCCAGCTTGGTCCGCACCGTGACGCGGGCCTTGGCCTTGAGCTGAATGCCGTTGTGGCACACCCCGTCGAGCGTGTTGCGGCCCTTGGTCGGATCGGGGCAGTCGATGACCATCGGATAGACGCTGGTGCCGACCGCTTTGAGAACGTCGCGCCCGGCGAGGTCGATGGCGGCGGCGATCTTCCAGGGCAGGTCCATGTTGGCCTTGTGGGCGGCGATCACCGCCGTGGCGGTCTTGGGCACGTTGCCGCGCGCCAGGAAGTGCGCTTCCAGGTCTTCCGTGGTGACCTTGATGCCCGCTTGCACCAGGGCGATTTTCTGGCGCACGATCATCGAGTAATCGACGTTCCGCAGCTTCATGCCCACCAGGTCGAGAATGCTGATCTTGGCCCCGGTCAGCAAGCTCTGAATCCAGAGCCGGATGAAGCTGAAGAAGATGACGATCAGGAAGATCGCGACCAGGATGACGAACAGGGCCAGCACCACCCAGAGCAGGTGCGTGCCGCTGAGGGTGTCCCGCGCCTGGGCGAAGAGCAGAGGAAGCATGGTGAATTCTCCTTGTGTCCAGCGCTCCGCCCGCTCATGCGGGCGGCGCGTTTCAGTTTGCGCTCGATCAGAGGCTTGGGTGCCATGCCCACGGCTTT
>JAEUIF010001396.1 GCA_016795185.1 Planctomycetia bacterium
GGGCCGGCGGCGAGCGCCAGGCGGACCGCCTCGAACGCCGCATGCTGGCCAAGGCGGAACACCTACTCGCCGACGAGGGTCACTGGCGCGCGGTCGAACTGATCGCGAAGGAACTGATGCAGCGCGGCTCGATCTCCGGCCGCACCGCCCGGCATCTCTACGAACGGGGGTGTGCCTCGTGTTGACCATCTACGTGGATGCCGATGCCTGCCCGGTCAAGGAAGAGGTCTACCGGGTGGCCCGCCGTTATGGGATGCGGACGGTCGTCGTCGCCAACGCGCCGCTGCGGGTGCCAGCCGACGCGCGGACGGAGCTGGTCGTGTGTCCGGGTTTTGGCGCCGCCGATGACTGCATCGCCGAACGGGCCGGGCCAGGTGATATCGTCGTCACGGCTGACATCCCACTCGCTGCGCGCTGTCTGGCGAATGACGCCCTGGTGCTCGACCCGAAAGGCCAGCCGTTCACGGAGCGGGACATCGGGCATGCGCTGGGGATGCGGGAGTTGATGAACGAGTTGCGCCAGGGCGGCGCGGTCACGGGCGGTCCCGCGCCGATGACGCCGAAGGATCGCTCGCGTTTTCTGTCCAAACTCGACGAAGCGGTAAACGCGGTGCGCCGGGCATTTCCAGCGGGCGGCTGAATGCCTATTCAAGCGTTTTTGTCGATGGGCGGACTGATGCGCAGGATGTAAACCGAGCCGTTGGCGTTGACGGTGACGAGGTGTCGGCCGTCCGGCGCGAAGACGACTTGATTGACGGCACCGGGTAGTTGCCAGCTTTGCACCTTCTTGCGGCGCGATTCGGGGTCCCAGAGGATGACCAGACCATCCTGGCCGGCGGAGGCGAAGGAACGGCCGTCGGGTGCATAGCTCAGCGAATCGACCCGCTTGCTATGCCCTTCGAGGGGGAAACGAGCCTTGCCTTCCGCCACGTCCCAGAGTTGCAGTTGTCCGTTATCGCCGATGGCGACGGCCACGTGGCGGTTGTCGGGCGACCAGGTCCAGGTATGGCTGCCGGGGATCGACGCCAGTTCCTTGTTGCCCGCCATGTCCCACAGCTTCAGCAGTCCATCGGGATAGGAGCGCGCGCTCAGCATCTTGCCGTCGGGTGAGAAGGCCAGACTAGCCCCCTGCCGAAACCCGCGCGGACCGACCCGCGTTTCACCGCCGTCGAGGTGCGAGAACTGCACCACGCCGTCGAGAATACTGGTCGCCAGGGTGCGGTCGTCGCCGGCGAGCGCGGCGGCAGCCACACCCACCTTGGGAGCGGGCAGGGTCTTCTCCACCAGGCCGCGCCCCACGTCCCAGATTTTCACGCTGTAATAGTCGCTGGTCACGAGCAGCTTGTCGTCGCGCGAGAACGACACCGAGCCCAGATAGTACTGGTGGCGCAGGTTCGCCAGCACCTGGGCGCTGGCCACGTCCCAGAGCTTGACGAACATGTCCTCGCTGCCGGTCGCCAGCGTGCGGCCGTCGCGGGTGAAGTGGAGCGAAGTGATCGGGCGCTGATGGCCCGTCAGCACCGCGCGTTCGGCGCGGGTGGCCACATCCCAGAGCTTGACCGTGTGGTTGCGGTTGACCAGCGCCAGGGTTTTGCCGTCGGGGCTGAACTTCGCCGCGGTGAACCAGTCGCCCTGGTTCGGGGCGAACTGCCGTTCGCTGCCCGCCGTCGCGTCCCAGAGGCGGACGACGCCGTCGAGCGCGCCCGTGGTCAGGGTGGCGTTGTCCGGAGCGAAGTGCAGTACGGGTTGCGGGCCGATGGCGCCCCGCAGCGGGCGTTCGATCCCGCTGGCCGACTCCCAGAGCTTGAGCGGATCGCCGTAGTTGGCATGCGCCGTGGCCACCAGCTTGCTGTCGCGCGAGAAGGCCGCCGCGCCGACCGCGCCGTTCTCGTGCCGCAGCGTGGCCCGTTCGCGCAACGCTGGGAATTCCAGGAGACGGACGGCACGGTCGTTGCCCAGCGCCACCGCGGTCTGCCCATCGGGCGAGAGGCCGAGATAAGCCATCGTCGCGTAGGAAGCGTGCTCCTTCTCGTTGGGCAACAGCCAACTCTTGAGAGAGCCCGCGTTGTCGTAGGACGCCAGCTGTTTGCCGTCGTTGCGGAATTGCAGCTGCTCCACGCGCGAGGTATGCCCGCGCAGTGTCAGGCGCGGCTTGCCGGTCGCTGCCTCCCAGATTTGAATGGTCTGATCCTCGCCGCCGGAAGCCACCAGCTGGGCGTCCGGCGAGAAGGCCAGAGCGAGGGCGGCTCGCGTGTGGCCCGTGAAGAGCGCGCGTTCCTGGCCCGTGGCGGCGTTCCAGATTTTGACCTGGGCGAACGTCGCGCCCGAGGTCGCGATCAGGTCGCCGGACTTGCCGAGGTAGCGTCCGGCGGGAAACGGCGCTTCCTTACCGCTGCCGAGTTCCCAGACCTTGACGTTGCCCCAGTTATCGGTGGTGCCGATCCGCTGATTGGGCAGCCAGAGGACGCGGTAGACGGGGAAATTGAACGGTATGGCCTGCTGCTGTACCCCGGTGCTCGCTTCCCAGACACGCAGGAAGCCATCGTCCCCGCCCGTACCCAGCAGCTTGCCGTCAGCGTTGTAGGCCAGGCTGCGCACGCGCGCCCAGTGGCGAAAGCGCTGGTCGCCGATCACGCCGACCAGGCCGTCGATCGGGCCGGCGGCGGCGCGGTCGGCGGCACTCAGGTCGCGCGCGTCCAGTCGGTCAAGCATCTGCCGCGTGTCGCGCAGGAACAGCCAGGCCACGAAGATCAGGAACAGGCCCGCCAGCGCCCCGACCACGCCGAGCCGGGCGCGGGGGCGTGTGTCGCCCAGGTGCCAGAGGCGGCGGGACAGCGCCCACGATTGCCGCGCGGCCCGCTGGCTCCAGTGCGAGGTAAGCCGCAGCGCCGTCACGGTCTTCGAGGACGAAGGGGTCATGGCCAACGGTGCATCGAGCGGCGCCAGCAGCACGCCTGTGTTCGGCCGCGCCACCCGAATGGTGACGGGCGATTCGCCGATGGTCGGCCATTTGCCCGTGCTCAGGCCGGCTTCCAGGATCGCGGCCAGTTCTCCCGCTGTCTGATAGCGGTCGTCGGGTTGCTTGGCCATCAAACGACGGACCACCGCCCCCAGGCCGGTCGGCACGTTGCGATTGAGGGCCTCGATGGGCGTCGGCTCTTCGAGCTGATGCTTGACCAGGATTTCCGCCATGCTCTGACCGCGAAACGGCGGTTGGGCGCTGAGCAGGAAATAAAAAGTGCAGCCCAGGCTGTAGAGGTCAGCGCGATGATCGGCCAGTTGCGGGTGGCGAATCTGCTCGGGCGCGGCGAAGTCCGGGGTGCCCACCACCGCGTTCAACTCGGTCAGTGGTTCGACGGTGTCGCCGCTGGAGGTTGCCGGCAAGCGCGCCAGTCCCAGGTCCAGTACCTTGACCAGTCCTTCCTTGATCGCCAGCAGCAGGTTGGAGGGCTTGATGTCGCGGTGAATCAGCCCGCGTTCCTGCGCGTGTTGCAAGCCGAGCGCCGCCTGGCGAACGTAGGCGCAAGCCTGTTCGACGGGCAGCGGCCCGCCGTCGCGCACCAGCTTGGCCAGGTCCACGCCCTCGACGTACTCCATCACCAGGAAGTGCGTTTCACCGACCTGGGCGGCGTCGTGGGCCGTGACGATGTTGGGATGCGATAGCTGCGCTGCGGCGCGGATTTCCTGCTCGAAGCGGCGCAAAGCGACGGGATTGGCCAGCCGGTCCTTGCGGATCAGCTTCAGGGCAATAATCCGGCCCATCTTCTGGTGGCGCGCCTTGAACACCTGGCCCATGCCGCCTTCGCCCAGGCGCTCGAGCAAGACATACGAACCCAGCAAGAGTTCGCGCCCCTTGCCCTGGAAGAGCTGGTTCACCTGGTAGGGCGT